>JAJXWN010000051.1 GCA_021781595.1 bacterium
CGCCACGACCAGGCGGCATCTCCCGAATCCAAGGTCCGCCAGCTCGCTGACCGAGCGGTCGGTCTCCCAGAGGACGTCCTTACCGACGATTCCGCAATCTGCAGCGCCGAACTCGACGTAGGCCGGTACGTCGGTCGGGCGTAGAAGCAGCAGTTCGGCCTTGCCGTCGGCGGTAAGCACGGTCAGGCGGCGTCCCGTATCCGCAGGGATCTCGATGCCGGCGTCGCGTAGGCGCTGTGCGGTCTCGCGGTAGAGACTTCCCTTCGGAACGGCGATTACCAGCCGCTCGCCCCTCACGTGTCCTCCTCCGCTTCCCCGACCTCGAGGGCGATCTCTTCCGCGCTTCCGTATTCCACCCGAATGACGCGTGGGATCTGTTTGTGCGTCGCATATGCCAAGAGTTCGTCCCGGTCGAGATGCCGGACGTCGTAGCGGACGCGCAACCCCTTGGCGCGCTCGCGCGCGGCCACGACGTCCGACCCGCTGACCAGCACGTCGACCTCGTTACGCGGGCGTTCGTCTTCGCGCCGCCGCTCGAGGGCGAGCAGTATGCGCTCCACTCCGACCATCCACCCAACCGCGGCCGCGTCGAAGCCGAAGCGTGGCAAAAGCGCATCGTACCGTCCGCCGCCGCAGAGCGAAAATCCCAGGTCTGCGATGTATCCCTCAAAGACGAAGCCCGTATAATACTGCATGTCGCGAAGCAGTGCGAAATCGAGGTTGATGCGATGCCGGCAGCCGAGCGCCTCGGCTCGCTTGAGGATCTCCTCCAAGCGGTCCAGCGCCGCCTGGGATGCCGCGGTCTTGCAGATCGGCCGGGCGATCGCCACAACCTCCTCGCGGCCGCGCATCATCGTGAGGCGTTTGACGGTTTCAAAATGTTTGCCGATCACCGCATGCGTCTCTTCGAACGCTCGCAGTGCCACCAGATTCCGCTCTGCGATGAGATGCTTGCACGCGGTTGCGTCATCGCCGCTCAAACCCGCACCTTCCAGCACCCCATCGACGATCGCCGCGTCGTTGATATCGAATCGCGCGTCGGAGAGCCCCACGGCGTCGAGCGCCTCTATCGCCATGAAGAGCGTCTCGGCATCCGCGCTCACGCCGCCGGACCCAATCAGTTCGGCCCCCGCTTGCGTGAACTCGCGCATCCGCCCGAGCTGTGGTTCCTCGTACCGAAATGCCGGCGCAACGTACGAAAGACGCAGCGGCAACGACGCATTTCGCAGACGTGCGGATACGACGCGAGCGATCGGCGTCGTCATCTCGGTACGCAGCGCGAGCGAGGTCCCGTGCGGGTCGCTGAAGCGAAACGTCTGCTGCATGAGTTTTTCGCCGAGACCGCGCTCGAGCGATTCGTAACTCTCGAAGGTCGGCGTCAACACCTCCGAATACGACCACGACCGGAAGACTCCGCGGATCGTCTCCTCGATCTCGCGCTTGTACGCAAACTCCTGGGGCAACCAGTCGCGGACCCCCGAAGGCAATCGCATTACGGTGCGCCCTCCCGGACGTTAGCCGATCCGAAGATACGAGCGAGTTCCGCCGAGATCCGCGGATCGCTCGAGACGCCGCGCGCGACGCGCTGCGAACGCTCGCCGACGTGCATCACCACCGGCACCGCCCCCGGCCATTCGTCTAACAGGCCGGCCAGCCGATCGATCTGCTCGCGGCCCGTTACGGTCGCATGCCAGCCTCGCGGCTGGGGCGGCGGATCCGGCCGCACGAACCCTTGCGCCTCGTGCGCCACGATCGAAATCTCGAGCGGCGCTTCGTCGCCGGCAGGAGCGTTTCGCCGTTCGCGCACGCGCACCCGCCCTTTTACGACGAGGATGCGATCCACTTCGAACAGAGCCTGCAGCTGCGCGTACGCCTTCGCGAACACGACGGTATCAACGCAGCCCGATGTGTCCTCCAGCGTGGCAATCAATATCTGCTGCCCGGCTTTCGTGAGCGTCCGCCGCACGGCAGTTACCATCCCGGCCACGGTGACCGGCGCGTCGTCCTCTCGCGTCCGGAGATCTTTCACCGCCGTCGCCCCGGTACGCGCAAGCGCCTCGGTAACATCCGCGAGCGGGTGCCCCGAAAGGAAGATGCCGAGCGTCTCCTTCTCCCACTGGAGCGTCTGCATCGTCGCCGGCGCAGCTATGTCGGGAAGCTTTGGAATCAGCCCTGCGCCTGCTGCGGGCGCCTCCCCGAAAAGCGACGCCTGACCGACCTCGGCATCGCGCGATTCGCGCGCCGCTACTTCGAGCGCGCCGTCGAGCCCTGCAAGTTTTTGCGCGCGGTTCCCCGGCAGGCGATCTAGAGCGCCGCATTTGATCAGCGCCTCGAAGACGCGCCGGTTCACCTGCTTGCCGTCGACGCGCCTCGCAATATCGAAGAGATCGTGAAACCTTCCGTCGCGCTCGCGCGCTTCCAAGACGACCCGCACCGCCCCTTCGCCGACGCCTTTCACGGCAGCGAGCCCGAAGCGAATATCCTCACCGACTACCGCAAAATTCGTAAGCGATTCGTTGACGTCGGGCGGCAGCACCGCGATGCCGAGCTTCTTCGCCTCGTCGATGTACTCGACGAGCTTCTCCGTTCGGTCCCTCACTGAGGTCATCAACGCGGTGAAATACGGCAACGGATGATTGGCCTTCAGGAAGGCCGTTTGATAAGCGATCCACGCATACGCCGCGGCGTGCGATTTGTTGAAACCGTAGCCGGCGAAAGGTTCGATGAAGGTAAAGATCTGCTCGGCAAGCCGCGCGTCGATGCCGCTATGCGCGACCGCTCCGGTGACGAACCTTTTGCGAAAGGCCGGAATCTTTTCCTTCTGCTTCTTCCCCATGACCTTACGCAGCTCGTCGGCCTGGCCCATCGTGAAGCCCGCGATATCGCGCGCGATCTGCATGACCTGTTCCTGATAGCACGCTATCGAGTAGGTCTCGGCCAAGATCGGCTCGAGCTTCGGATGGAGGTACGTCGGCTCTTGGCGACCGTGTTTGATCGCGACGTACTGCGGTATCCAATCCATCGGCCCCGGGCGGTAGAGGGCCACCAGTGCGATGATGTCGCTGAAACTGGTTGGTTTGAGATCGCCGCAAACGCGTTTCATGCCCTCGGATTCCAGCTGAAAGACGCCCATAGTCTCGCCGCGGCCGAGCATCTCGAAGGTACGAGCGTCGCTGTCCGAGATGCGCGAAAGATCGAAATGCGGGTCGGTCGTGCGCCGAATCTCGTCGACTGCGTTCTTCATAACGGTGAGATTGCGCAGCCCCAAGAAATCCATCTTGAGCAAGCCGATGCGTTCTACCCACTCCATGTCGTACTGCGTGTTCACGCCCGTATCGCTTTTGGCCAGGGGGGCATACTCGAGCAGCGGTCCGGCCGATATGACGACGCCGGCGGCATGCGTACCGGCGTTGCGCGCCAGCCCCTCGATCGCCATGGCGGTATCCACGAGCTTGCGAATCTCCGGGGATCCGGCGCAGAGAATCTTGAGTTCGGGAAGCTGTTCGAGCGCCGCGCCTATCGAGAGCCCCCCGGGCCCCGAGGGAATCATCTTGGCAACGCGGTCGACGTCGGCCAGCGGCACGCCGAGCGCTCGCCCGGCATCACGAATCGCCGCGCGCGCCGCCATCGTTCCGAACGTCACGATCTGGGCCACCCGTTCCTTGCCGTACTTCTGCGTGACGTACTCGATGACTTCGTCGCGTCGCTCGACGCAGAAGTCCGTGTCGATATCGGGCATCGAGATCCGGTCCGGGTTGAGGAAGCGCTCGAAGATGAGGTTGAATTTTATTGGGTCCAGATCGGTGATCCTCAGCACGTAGGCCACGAGCGACCCAACCGCCGAGCCGCGCCCGGGTCCGACCGGTATATCGTGGTCTTTCGCATACTTGATGAAATCCCAAACGATCAAAAAATACGACGCAAAGCCCATCTTGTTGATGACGCCGAGCTCGTAATCCAAACGCTCGCGAAGCGCCCCGTCGGAAGAGACGCGCTCCTCGCCGTAACGATCGAGGAGGCCACGCTCGCAGATCTCCCGCAGGTACTGCTCGGCGGTGGTCTCCCGCGAGGGGACCGTCTTCGGCACCGGATACGCCGGCAGATGAAAGATCTTCTCCGGGATCTTGACGTCGATTCGTTCGGCGATCTTGACCGTGTTTTCGCAAGCCTCCGGAAGATCGCTCCAAAGCTCGTACATTTCGTCGGCGGATTTCACGTAAAACTGGTCCGAGTAGAATTTCATGCGGTTCGTATCAGAGACGGTCTTGCCGGTCCCGATGCAGAGCAGAACGTCGTGCGCGGGCGCGTCCTTACGGTCCAGATAATGAGAATCGTTGGTCGCGACGATCGGGACGTTCAACTCGCGTGCTACCCGCAGCAGCCCTTCGTTTAGAACCTCCTCCTCGGGCATGCCGTGACGCATGACCTCGATATAGAAGCGGTCGCCGAAAATATCGACGAACGTCTTCGCGGCGGCTTTGGATTTTGCATAGTCGTTCTTGAGCAGCGGAGCCGCTACCATCCCCGACATGCAGCCGGATAGGACGATCAGCCCGTCGTTGTGCCGTTCCAGCAGTTCGAGGTCGATTCTTGGCTTGTAGTAGTATCCTTCTAGGAACCCCTTGGAGATCAGCGCGGTGAGGTTCCGGTAGCCCACCAGATCCGCGGCCAAAAGCGTTACATGCGCTTCCTCACGAATGCTTCGATCGAAGCGTCCGCGCGGTGCGATGTATGCTTCGCAGCCCACGATCGGCGTTAGCCGGTGCTCGCGGGCCTTATAGTAAAACTCCATGGACCCGTACATGACCCCGTGGTCGGTCAAGGCGACGGCTGGGCTGCCCTGCTCCGCCGAACGGCGGCAGAGCGGCTCCAGCCGGCAGGCTCCGTCCAGCAACGAGTACTCACTGTGAACGTGGAGATGTACGAACTGACTCACCGGACGGCTGTCTCGACCCCTATGTAATGCGCGCGTAACGTTAGCGACTGGTTTCTAAACAAAATGTTTGGTTATGACGTTACAGTAAACATGGGCCCTAACCTGTCCGTGGACGAGGGTCCCGGAAGCAACCCCGAGCCGCTCGCCCTTGTGAGCGAGATCGAGCGCTTGCGGGCGCAGGTTGCGTCGCTCGAGGCCGAACGCGACGAATACGCCCAGCAGAACGCCGAGCTCTTCGTCCTGCAACAGGTATTCTCGACGATCAACTCGACGCTCGAGCTCGGCGACATCCTCTCGATGCTGCTGCGCGGCGTCTGTCAAACGCTGCAATTCGACCGGGTCATCCTTTTTGACGTGCTGGCGAGCGGCGAGATCGTTCGCCGCCTCGAGAGCGACGCTACGGGGAACGTCGCGGGCGCTTTGGACCCGCACGGCTACCGCCCCGGATCCGCCCTGTTCGCGGTCGCCTCCGGGGCAAGCCAAGTCGCCGTCGGGAGCAGCGAGGACGCCGACAAGCCGCTCGAAGACACACGCAGCGCCTACTGCGTCGCCCCCTTGGTCGCGCGCGACGTAGTTCGCGGCATGCTCTACATCGATGGCCCGCCCTCCGGCCAGATCACGGAGTATCAGATGCGGGTCCTGCTCGACTTCGCGGCTCAGGCGGCCGTCGCCGTCGAAAATGCCCGTCTCCACGACGAAACCAGGCGGCTCCTCGAGGCCACACGGCGCATGGCCCTGACCGACAGTCTGACGGGGATTCCGAACCGCCGCGCCCTCTCCGAGATGCTCGACCGCGAAATCCACACGTCCGAACGTTACGACACCCCATTCGCCTTCATGATCCTCGACCTCGACGACTTCAAGAAGATCAACGACTCGGGAGGGCACGGCCTGGGCGACCGAGCGCTCAGGCGCTTCGCAACCCTGCTCAAGCGCGTGGCGCGCAAAGGCGATATCGTCGCGCGCTTCGCAGGCGATGAATTCGTGGTCGTCCTGGCCAAGACCGATCGCGGGCAGGCCGAGCTGGGCGTAGAGCGCATCCAGGCGACGCTGCGCCGCAGCGGCTTGCAAACCTCGATCGGCGTCGCCATGTTTCCCTACGACGGGGTCAATGGGCAGGCGCTGTTCTTCGCCGCCGATCAAGCCCTCTACGAGGCCAAACAAAGCGGAAAGAACTGCTTCCGGTTCCACCGGCGCCTCTCCCAGATCTCGCTGCCGCCGCTACCCACCGGCACCGGTTCCCTCTGAGCGGCCGGCGTCGCGCTACTAAGGTAGTGGGGCAGGGACGGCCGGGAAGAGTATAAAGAAGTCTGTATCGCTACCATCCCGGGAGAGGTCCAACGTGATCAAGCACGACGTAGTCGTCATAGGCGGCGGCTTGGCCGGTATGCGTGCTGCCGTCGAAGCGGCCGAGCGCGGAGCCGACGTGGCCATCGTCAGCAAGATGCACCCGGTGCGCAGCCATTCGGGTGCGGCGCAGGGCGGCATCAACGCCGCCCTCGGCAACCGCGAGGACGACGCGCCTGAGAATCACGCCTTCGACACCGCGAAGGGCTCCGATTATCTCGGCGATCAAGACGCCATCGAGGCGATGTGCGAGGACGCCCCGCATCAGGTCATCTGGCTCGAGCACCGTGGCTGCATCTTCTCGCGGTTGCCCGACGGGCGCATCGCGCAACGGCCGTTCGGCGGGGCCGGGACGCCGCGCACGTGCTACTCGGCCGACGTAACCGGCCTCGTGATGTTGCATACCCTCTGGGAGCAGCTCGAACGCTTTAACGTCAAGGTTTACGAAGAATACTTCTGCACGGCGCTCTGCGTCGAGGACGGCGTTGGAACCGGCGTCGTGGCATACAACATGCGTAACGGCGATCTCGAACTGATCGTCGCCAAAGCAACGATCTTCGCAACCGGCGGCGCAGGACGCATGTATCTGAAAACCACCAATGGCTACGCCTCGACGGCCGACGGAATGGGAATAGCGTTCAAGGCTGGCATCCCGCTGATGGATATGGAGTTTCTCCAGTTCCACCCAACGACGCTCAAAGAGAACGGCGTGCTGATGACCGAAGGGGCGCGCGGCGAGGGTGCCTACTTGCTCAATTCGCTGGGCGAACGCTTCATGTTCAAATACGCGCCGAACAAAGGCGAGCTCGCCTCGCGCGACGTCGTGTCGCGGGCAGAGTGGACCGAGATCCTCGAAGGCCGCGGCGTCGACGGTTGCGTGCTGCTCGACATGCGCCATCTCGGCCGCGAAAAGATCCTCGAGCGCCTCCCTCAGATTCGCGAACTCGCGCTCGACGCAACCGGCAAAGACGCGCTCGATTCGCCGATACCGATCCTTCCGGGTGCGCACTACACGATGGGCGGCATCGAGACCGACAAATGGGGTTGCACCCGGGTTCCCGGCGTCTACGCCGCCGGGGAAGCTGCCTGCGTGAGCGTTCACGGCTCTAACCGCTTGGGCGGGAACTCGCTGCTCGATACGATCGTCTTCGGCGCTCGCGCCGCCAAGCACGCCGTCGAATATATAGCAACGACCGGCGAACCCAAAGCATCCGAACGCACCCTCAAACAAGAGCGCGATAGGATCGCAGCGCTGCTCTCTCGCTCGGGCGGCACGCGTGCGCCGAAGCTCCGCGACGAGATGAATCGGGCGATGTCCGAGAACGTCTTCATCTTTCGCGACGGGGCCGGCCTGCAGAAAGCAGTCGATCGCTTGCGCGAGGTTCGCCAAGCCTTCGACCGGGAAGCCTACGTCATGGACAAGTCGAAGACGTTTAATACCGATCTTGTCGGCACGCTGGAGACGGATTTTCTCATCGACGCCGCACAGTGTGTCGCCGGAGGGGCTCTAGCGCGCACCGAATCGCGCGGGGCGCAAGCACGCACGGATTACCCGGAGCGCGACGACGTCAACTGGATCAAACACACGCTGGCGTGGCGAAACGACGGCAACGACCCGCGCCTGGATTACTCGCGCAAAGTCACCATTACGAAATGGGAGCCACAGGTGAGAACGTACTAATGGCAGAGATCAAACTCGATGTATTTCGCTACGACGAGGGCGTAGACGCGGTCCCGCACCGCGATCTCGTCACGGTCGATCTGCCCGAGACGACGACGGTTCTCGATGCGTTGGAAGCCGCAAAGGCCCAAGTCGACGGCTCGATCAGCTTCCGCCGCTCGTGCCGCTCCGCGATCTGCGGTTCCTGCTCGATGAACATCAACGGCGTGACGGCACTTGCTTGTAAGACGCCGTGCAACACGGTTATGAACGAGCACGGTGCCATCTCCGTAGACCCGATGCCGAATTTTCAGCCCATGAAGGACTTGGTCGTGCACATGGACCCGTTTTGGGACAAGTACACGCGCCTCAAACCGTACCTGCAATCCGCGGATCCCGACGAAGATCACGAACGCGAGCGCCGAGTCAGCCCCGATGATATGAAGAAACTCGTCGACGTCGCCAACTGCATCATGTGTGCGACGTGTTACGCGCTCTGCCCCGTCGTCAGCGTCGACCCGGCCTTTGCCGGACCAGCTGCGATAGCCTATGCGTACCGTTTCATCGAAGACGTCCGCGACGACCGGCGCGACCAGCGCATCGCGCAGATCAGCGAAGACTACCTCTGGCTCTGCGCCCACTGCTATGCCTGTTCCTACTGTCCCAAACACGTCGACCCGCACGATCGTATCGTGGACGTGAAACGGGCGGCCATCAAAGACCGCGTCATGATGAACGAGCGCGGGCCGCGTCACGCGCTGGTCGTATCCAAAACCATCAAACAGACGGGCATGCTCGCCGAAACCGAGGTCATCCAGGGGACGGTTGGGCGTTTCAACATCGTCGGGTTGCTCAAGGTAGCGCCGCTCGGCCTGCGGATGGCCGCCAAGGGCAAGCTGCCGCCGCCGTTCGTCAAACCGATTCCCAAGATCGACGAGGTTCGTACTATCTTCGAGTCGCTGGAGGTCCCCGTCAGCTGATGACTACGCTACTACCGGAAGACCGGGCGGTCGATTCGCACGCCCGCAGTAAATCGGCGGAGATGCGCAAATACGGCTTTTTCCCGGGATGCGTCGCCAAAGAGTCCTGCAAGGAACTCTACAATTCGACGATGCTGTTAGCGGATGCGCTCGGCATCGAATTGGTCGAACTCACCGCCGCGTCGTGCTGCGGCGCGTCCGTCGTCAACGACACCAACCGCGACATCGCCCGCGTGCTCAACGCCCGCACGTACGCGCAAGCTGAAGCGCTAGGCTTGGACGACGTGATCACGATCTGCTCCACCTGCACGGGCCATATGCGCGCCGCCAATAAAGAGCTGCTCGATAAGCCGGAGCATTTGGGCCAAGCCAACGCGATCCTGGGGAAGTTCGGCGCTGCGTACAACGGTACGGTGCGCGTACGCCATCTTCTCTGGCTGCTCATCGACGACATCGGCCTCGACAATCTGCGTAAGATGGTCGTCCGGCCGCTCAACGGCCTCAAAGTCGCTCCCTTCTACGGCTGCCATATCATCCGTCCGGAAAGCGTGAACGGATGGGAGTCCGCTCGGAACCCTCATTCTCTGGAAAACGTGATCGCCGCACTCGGCGGCGAGCCGGTCGATTACGCCGGCAAGACGCGCTGCTGCGGTTTCCACATCCAACTCGAGAAGGAAAACGTCGCCGCCAACATGGTCGGGCAGAACATGCGCATGGCGAGAGACAACGGCGCCGAAGCGGTGATAACGCCTTGCCCGCTCTGTCATCTGGCGCTCGACGGCTATCAACAGGACGCCGCAGCTCGCTGGGGGCGTACGGACCTGCCGACCTTCCATCTGCCCCAACTCGTCGCGTTTGCGCTCGGGGTACCGACCGATCGGCTGGGGCTTAATAAGCATCTGATAGACCCCCGTACCATCATGGTGGAACGGGACCTGATCTCCTAGGAGACTGTCGGCACATTCGCCAGGTAGGTTGTCTCCTCGACCTTCACACGCACGTATTCCACGCTCCGGGGCTCGATGAGGCGCTCCTCACCGTCAAAGGCGTGTAACATCTCACCGCGGCCGAGTAGATCGAGCATCCACTCACGCGTCGCGTAGGCCATCTCCGCTTGGTTGAAGACCTCCGTGATCTCGGCCCCGTCAACCAGCCGGATCGTAAGCTCTGCAGGAAACCGACGCACCGCTCGCTCCTCCGAATGTAGGCTCCGCAAGAGCATCTTCCACCGAATATTGGATGGTGTCAAGCGCTTTTATGGCCCTCTACGAGGCTGCTAAAAAGCCGTCCTCGCTGCGTCGGAGGGCGGCTTTCTGGCGTTTGCGGTTGTATCGCTTCTTCGATGCGTGAGCCCCGGCCGGGCGCAAATTCTTCGGCGGTCCCAGACGGGGCATGAGTCTCGCCTTGCGGCGCTTACGGTTCATGTGGATCTCCCGCTCCAATATACCCGAGGGGCATCTGCCGGGTTGCGTGCGAATTGGCTGACCGTGGAGCATCTGGATCGCGACCTCGCCGTGCTGGCAGCCCGTAAGGACTCATGGGCCCAGCTCCCCATCGGCACGAAGCTCGAATATCTCTCGGCGGTACGCCGGAATGCTTCCGCTTTGGCCCGCAGCTGGGCGCTCGCCGCCGCCGACGCCAAGCATCTTCCCCACTCTTCGCCGCTCGTCGGCGAGGAGTGGATCTCCGGCCCGTGGGCAACCCTCTACGCCGTCAACCGCTACATTCGCACCCTCGACGAGATCCGTCTCAGCGGATCACCTCAGCTGCCGCGCCATCGGGTGCGCGTACGCCCAGGCGGCCAGGTCGTCGCAGACGTCTTCCCGGTAACGCTCTATGACCGGTTGCTCTTGAGCGGTATTCGCGCCGAGGTTTGGATGCAACCGGAGGTTACGCGCGACTTCCTCCCCCACACAATGGGAACGCGCTACCGTTCCACAGACCGCGACGGACGTCTCTGCCTGGTCCTCGGGGCCGGCAACATCTCCAGCATCGCGCCGCTCGACATCTTGTATAAGTTCGTCGCCGACGGCGCGGTCTGCATTCTCAAGATGAATCCCGTCAACGATTATCTCGGCCCGATCTTCGAACGCGTCTTCGAGCCGTTCGTAACTGCCGGGTATCTACGCTTCGCCTACGGCGGGAGCGAGATCGGCAAGTACCTTTGCTCTCACGACCTCATCGACGAGATTCACATTACCGGCAGCGACCGCACCCACGACGCGATCGTCTTTGGAAGCGGTCCGGATGCCGCCGAGCGCAAGCGAACCGGCAATCCCGTGCTGCGCAAGCCCATTACCAGCGAGCTCGGTAACGTCAGCCCAACGATCGTCGTGCCAGGACGGTGGAGCGATGCCGATCTCCGCTTTCAAGCCGAAAATATCGCTACGCAAAAGATGCACAACGCCGGGTTCAATTGCATTGCATCTCAGGTGCTGATCCTCCCGCGCGATTGGGACGGAACGCCGAAGCTGCTCGCAGCGCTCGCGCACGTCTTTGAGACC
>JAJXWN010000052.1 GCA_021781595.1 bacterium
CGCCGCGCCGGAACAGAGGCGTCGTCGCATAATCGAAGTCGAGCGACGACTCGGAGACTTCGATGACCAGAAGCACCTGGTCGGGCCTTGGATGGGCGCCTGCGTAGAAGTCCTCGCGCGACCGCAGGATCGCCAGATCGGGTTCGGGACAGGAATCCGGCGGTAACGCCACCGGCCCCTGAACGCGAACGATTGCGCGATCGCCCAGCGCAAGTGAAATGAAGCGGTTGAGCTTGTCCACGCAGGCGCCGTGGCGCGATCCGATCGGCGTTTTCTCGACGATCTCTCCGGCGAGGAGTTCGACGCGGTTGTCGGAGGTCAGAATCCCGCGCGCGAGCATCTCGTCGTACTCATCGAGCGTGAAACGATGGTGCCGCAAGGGCGCAGCCCCATCCCACCATCCGGCGTAGCGGCAAGAGGTGCGGGTGCGCTCACGAACGCTCGAACTCGTCGATCTGCGCGAACGCATCGCTCCGCCGGAATGTGCGGCGCCCGGACCTCCACCGCGATCTCCGGCGTCACACTTGCGCTGGCCCCTCCCTGGGCGTATAGTGGTGCAAAGTGGTGCATTATGGTGTCCAGGGGAGGGCTCATGCACGCGGATTTGCCGCGCTTTACCGGTTCGGTCGAGCACGCCCTCGATGAAAAGGGTCGTCTCATCGTGCCCGCGCGCTTCCGGGAACGCCTCGGAGCCGGCTTCGTCCTCACAATCGCCCAGCCGGACCCCTGCCTAGCCTTCTACCCTGCCCCTACCTGGGCTGAGTTCTGCCGCCGCTTAGAGGAAGTTCCTCGTAAGGACGACAGCTACCGCCGCCTCGTCCGGCATCTCTTCGCGCACACCGAGGAGGTCGCTTGCGATGCCCAGGGGCGCCTGCTGATTCCGGGTCCACTGCGCGAGTATGCCGGAATCGAGCGCGAGATCGTCTCGATCGGGTCCCTGACCCGCGTAGAGGTCTGGGCGAAGGAGCGCTACGCCGCCCATGCGCTGCCGGACGGCGAGGTCGCTGAGTTCATGGCGCAGCTCGGGCTTTACTGATGTGCGCGCATGAGCCATGTGCCGGTCCTATACGCTCCCGCCTTGGAGTATTTGGCGATCCGGCCGGGTGGGACGTATGTCGATGCGACCTTTGGTGCCGGCGGCCATACCCGTGGGATCCTGGAGCGCTTGACGGATGGACGGCTCGTTGCGCTCGATGCGGACCCTTCGGCTGCAGAGCGAGCGCGGGCCATCACCTTGCCCTCGTTCGCTTTCGTGCAGGCCAACTTTCGCGATCTGGATCGGGTGCTCGACGAGCTAGGCGTGGGGCAGATCGATGGGATTCTGTTCGACTTGGGGGTTTCGTCAATGCAATTCGATGAAGCGGAGCGCGGGTTCTCCTTCCGCGAAGCCGCGCCGCTCGACATGCGCATGAACCCGGACTCCGGGCCCAGCGCCTACGATATCTTGATGACGGCGAGCGAACGCGAGCTCGCAGACATCTTCTTTCACTACGGGCAGGAGCGGGCGGCGCGAAAGATCGCGCGCGTCATCGTGCGGCGCCGCGCGTCGGGAACGATGCCGACGACCACGATCGATTTCGCCGGCATGGTGAGCGGGCTACTCCAGCGGCCAGGAAGGCGCGAGCGCCTCCATCCGGCCACGCGCGTCTTTGCGTCGCTGCGCATCGCCGTCAACGACGAACTCGGCGCGCTCAAAGAGGGCCTTTCGAGCGCGGCGGGCCGGCTACGCGGCGCCGGCCGCATCGTCGCCATCAGCTTCCACTCGCTCGAAGACCGCATCGTCAAGCATGCGTTTCGCGAGGACGAACGGCTTGAAGCGATCACGCGCAAGCCCGTCGTTGCCGGCGAAGCGGAGACGGAGCAAAACCCTCGCGCGCGCAGCGCAAAACTGCGCGCGGCGCAACGGAAGGCCAGTTGAGGTGTACGCATGATCGCTCAGCGACGAGTCGACGAACGACCCCGCATAGCCAACGCACGCAGCGCGACGACGGCGACGGAGTTGCGCCGTTCGCATGCCGTCCGATCGCGGTATGCCGGGTTGTTGCGCTTTTCCGCCGCGTTGTGCCTCGCGCTCTTGGCGGTGATGGCCTACGTCACGCTCACGGCGAATCTTACCGGGCTCAACTACGCCCTCGGTAGGGCGGAGCGCCAGCGAGCGAGCTTGCAGGACGAGACGCTGCGGCTGGACGACCGCATCGCCGCGCTGCGCTCGGACGACCGTCTCGCGCGGATAGCCGCCGAGCTCGGCATGCGCGAGCCGCAGCAATTTGCGAAGGTCGCGCTGCCGCGGTCCGCAACGGAGCGTAAGGTTCGGGGGCGCGTCGCCGTACTCTCGACCGTTGCGGACTGGTTGCGCGCGAAGTAGCCGGTCAGCAGGCACCGTGCACCAGCGACACTTCGCGCGCGTCGGACCACGGCGTGCTAAAGCCGCCTTTTACATCTTCGCAGCTATCGCACTCTACCTGACCTGGCGTCTCTACGACGTCCAGGTCCTGCGCGGTCCGGTCCTTGCGAAAGAAGCGCTCGCGCAGCGCTCGGACACGATCGACGTCTACGCCCGCCGCGGCAGCATTCTCGACCGCGACGGGAACGTGCTCGTACGCTCGCTGCCCTCGGAGAGCGTCTACGCGGTGCCGCACGATTTGACCGATCCCAGCGACGCAATCGCGCGGCTGGGAAAGATCTTCGGCCCGCTGGACCCGCAGCTCGTCGCGATGCTGCGCGACAAGAACCTGGAATACGTGTGGGTAGCGCGCAAGATCTCCTACGATCAAGTTCGCGCGGTTCGGGCGCTGAATATACCGGGCATCAACTTGGTGCGCGAGCGGACCGGCCGCAGCATTGACACGGTGGGCACGATGGCCTCGACGGTACTCGGGTTCGTCGGCATCGACGACAACGGGCTCGACGGAATCGAGTATGCCTACGACGGGCTGCTGCGCGGGCAGACGGGCAAGATGACGATCGAGACCGACGAGTTCGGCCGCCCGATTCCCTTCGGCCACCGCGACGTGCTCGTACCCGCCAAGGCCGGTTTGTCGCTGGAACTCACCATCGACTCGTATCTGCAGTACGTTGCCGAGACTGCGCTAGCGGCGCAGGTGAAGAGGTATCACGCGCGCAGCGGCACGGCGATCGTGATGGACCCCAACACCGGCGCGGTGCTCGCGCTCGCGAACGCACCGGATTACGACCCGAATCACTTCTGGCGGTTTCCAGCGCGAGACCGGAGCGACCGCGCGGTGCTCGACGCCTACGAACCCGGCTCTACCTATAAATTGGTGACCGCCGCCGCCGCCATCGAGAGCGGGCGCGTTACGCCGTCCATGCGTTTCGAGTCCGCCGGGCCGATCGTCGTGGGCGGCCGCACGATCCACGACGCGGTCGACGGGCTTACGCCGAGTCCCAACGGGAATACGCTCGAGACGATCGTCGCCGACTCGCTGAACGTGGGAGCCTCCGAAGTTGCCATCAAGATCGGCGGCCGGGCGTTCTACCGCATGGAACGGCGTGCCGGCTTCGGATCGCCTACGAGGATAGGGCTCCCGGGCGAGAACCCCGGCATCGTCCCGCCGCCTAGCCAATGGAGCGGCAGTTCGCTAGCCACGATGGCTTTCGGCCAAGGCGTCGCGGTAACGCCGCTCGCGCTGACCCGGTACTACTGCGCGATCGCGAACGGCGGCCTGCTCTTGCGGCCGCGTCTGCTGCACGCCATCCTCGGGCAGCATGGAGAGGTCCTCTATGCCTATCCTCCGGAGGTCGTGCGGCGGGTCTTCTCCCCGAAGATCGCACGGCAGTTGCGGCAGTTTCTCCGCGCTGTCGTCGTACGCGGGACGGGCGACCCGTCCGCCCAGATTCCGGGCTACACCACGGCCGGGAAGACCGGGACCGCGCAGATCGCAGAGAATGGAGTGTACCTCCCCGGCGCCTACGTCGCGTCCTTCATCGGGATGATTCCCTACCATCATCCGCGGTTTGTCATCCTCGTGAAGGTGGACCGGCCCGAGGGCTCCATCTACGGCTCCGAAGTCGCGGCTCCGGCGTTCGTGCGGATTGCCAAGGCCGCGATGATCCACGCCGGCATCCTGCCGAATCTCGCCGCGGCACCCCGAACCCACGGCAGCCGCTTGGTCAACGCACCCGCCGGGGCGAAACCGTGAGCATGACCTTTACGCAACGCCGCGTTTCGCTCTCCGAACTCCTAGCCGCGCTTCCGCCGGGCACGCAGACGCAGGGCGATCCCGATCGCGAGATCTCCGCGCTGACGGCGGATTCGCGCGCCGTTACCGCAGGCGCGCTGTTCGTCGCGCTGCGCGGCGAACGTACCGACGGCCACCGGTTCGTCGGCGAAGCCGTTCGGCGCGGCGCGGCCGCCGTGGTGATGGAGGAGCCGCAGCCGCTCCCGGCCCAGGCGACGGGGATCGTCGTCGCCGACTCGGCGCGTGCGCTCTCCCATCTCGCCGATACGTTTTACGGACACCCGAGCGGCGATCTCGAGGTCGTCGGCGTGACCGGGACCAACGGTAAGACGACCACCGCGCAGATGGTCGGTGCTATTTTGAACGCGGCCGGAATCGCGGCCGGTACGATCGGCACGATCGGAGCGCGTCTGGGCCAGAGGCGGTGGCCGCTCGCAAACACCACGCCGCTCGCGCACGATCTGCACGCGCTGCTCGCCGGGATGCGGGAACTCGGAGCGCGAGCCGTTGCGATGGAGGTGAGTTCTCACGCGCTCTCGCTCCAGCGCGTGGCGGACGTGCACTTCGCCGTCGGCGCGCTGACGAACGTCACGCGCGACCATTTGGATTTCCACGGAACGCTCGAATCGTATGCGCTCGCGAAGCGGCTCCTCTTCGAGCGTTCGCTGCGCTGCGCGGTCAACGTCGACGACGAGTTCGGCGCGCGCTGGGCCGCGGAGTTCCGCTCGCGCAAACCGGTGCGCACCTACGCGATCGGCTCCCGCGATGCGGACGTGCGCGCCGAAGCGATCGAAGTGCGAGCCGGCGGCAGCACCTTCCGTGTCGGCGGCACGCGCTTTCAGCTGAGAATGCCGGGGCGTTTCAACGTTGCCAACGCCCTGTGCGCGATCGCGGTAGCCCGCTACTTCGACGTAACCAACGCGACGGCCGGCGAAGGCCTTCTCGCGATGGAGCGCGTCCCGGGCCGCATGGATTGCGTGCGCGGGTCGGGCGTCGACGTCGTGATCGACTACGCGCACACGCCGGATTCGCTCGAGCGCGCGCTGCAGGCGCTGCGCGAGACGACGCCGGGCCGATTGATCCTCGTCTTCGGCTGCGGCGGAGATCGCGACCGCGGCAAGCGTCCGGAGATGGGCGCGGTTGCGGCCCGGCTTTCGGATGTCGCCTACGTTACGTCGGACAATCCGCGCGGCGAAGACCCTCGGGCGATCGCCGGCGAGATCGTGGGCGGCATCGGTAGTGCCGCGCACGTCGTCGAACTCGATCGCCGCAGCGCGATCGAAGCGGCGATCGAGCAGGCGCGCCCGGGCGATGCGGTGCTCATCGCCGGCAAGGGGCACGAAAACTATCAGGTCGTCGGCTCGCGCGTTCTGCCCTTCGACGATCTGACGGTCGCACGCGAAGCGCTGGCGCGCCGGGAGCTGCAAACGTGAGGCTGACGGCGGAGTGCGCGGCGAAGGCGGCGCGTGCGGTCTCATACGATGCGGAACGCTTTCCGGCGCACTTGCGCGTCGTCACCGACACGCGAACGCTCGTGCCGGGCGATACGTTCTTGGCATTGCGCGGCGAACGCTTCGACGGGCACGCATACGTGCGCGAGGCGGTCGACCGGGGCGCGGCCGCGCTGGTCGTCGACGATCCGCAAGCGCGCGTCGCCGGAATCCCGACGCTGCTCGTCCGCGACACGCTGCGGGCCTACATGGATCTGGCCGGCGCCGCGCGCGACCAGTTCGGGGGGCGCGTCGTCGCGATAACCGGTAGCGCGGGAAAGACCACGACCAAACATCTGCTGGCGCAACTGCTCGCCGCGCGCTACGGCGAGGCGCGCGTCTTGGCGTCGCCGGCAAACGAGAACAACGAGATCGGCGTGAGCAAACTGCTGCTCGCCGCGGGCGCGCACGATCTCGTCGTCGTCGAGATGGGCGCGCGGCGGTACGGCGACGTTGCGGCGCTGGTCGAGATTGCGAAGCCGCACGTCGGCGTGCTCACCAACGTCGGCGAGGCGCACCTAGAGATCGTCGGCTCGCGCGAGCGCCTGGCCGAGACAAAATGGGCGCTCTTTGCGGGCGGAGCCCGGGCCGTCCTCAACGCGCAGGACGAGGTTTCGCTCGCTCGCGCGGCATCGCTCCCCGATGTGCCGGCGTGGTTCGGCATAGGCGAGCCTACGCGAGCGGGTACGTTCGTCGTCGACGAACGCACGCTCTCGGTCGAGCGCGGCGCGGAGACGGTGCGCGTGCCGATCGACGCGCGCCTACCCGGAGCGCACAATCGCCGCAACCTTGCAGCGGCCATCGCGGCTGCGCTCGCGTGCGGCTGCGGCATCGAGGAGATAGCCGAGGCGACGAAACGTTTGACTCTGCCGGGCGGGCGCTACGACACGATCACGATCGCCGGGGGACCTCGCATCATCTACGACGCGTACAATGCGAGCATGTCCGGTACGATGGCGACGCTCGACGCCTTCGCACTCGAAACCGGCGGCCGCCGGATCGCGGTGCTTGGCAGCATGGCGGAGCTCGGCGACGAAGCGGCGTCGATGCACGAGCGCGTCGGCGAGCACGCGGCCGCGAGCAACGTCGATATGCTCTTGGTCGGCGGGGATTTCGCCGGCGCTCTGGCGGCCGGAGCGCGCCGGGCGGGGCTCGAGCCGGATCGCATCGTAGCCTTCGCGGCGAACGACGATGCGGTCGTGTGGCTGCGCGAGCACGCAGGCCCGAGCGACGTCGTGCTGCTCAAGGGCTCGCGAGTCTATCGTCTGGAGGAGATCGTCGAGGGCTTGAAGCGATGACGCGCGGACTGCGCGTCGACCGCCCGGAGCTGCCGCCGGGGCTCGTCGCGATTCCGGTGCGCACGCGCCTGGTGCGGCCGGGAGAAGATTTGGCCGGCATCGTGCGCGATGCGGTGCGCGGGATCGCCCGTCCGGGCGATGCCCTCGCCGTCTCCGAGACCGCCGTGGCGATCGCGCAGGGTGAGATCGTGCCGGCCGAGTACGTGCGGCCGAGCAAACTCGCCTATCTCCTCGCCCGGCGAGCGGGCGCGCTCGCGACGGTCAATCAGCCGGAGTCGCTGCAGATCGTTATCGACCGAGCCGGCGTTTGGAGAGTGCTCTACGCATCGGCGATGCACGTATTGGCGCGCGCGATCGGGCGGCGCGGCGCCTTCTACGAAGTCATGGGAGAGGCGATCGCCGCGATCGACGGCTATACCGGGACCATGCCGCCCTTCGAGCGCGCGATCGTCTTCGCACCGCAGAACCCCGATGCGTTCGCGCAGTCGGTCTACGAGGAGACGGGCATCGCCTGCGCCGTCGTCGATGCGAACGATCTGGAGAAGGCCAAGGTGCTGGGCGCTTCCTCGGGCCTGCACCGGGCAAACGTGGAACGCGCGCTGCTCTCCAATCCGCACGGCAACGGCGACGAACAGACGCCGGTCGTGGTATTGAAGTGGCGCGCGCAAGGGCCAAACCCGCTCTTCGCCGCCGTGACGCCGCCGTGACGCACGCGCTCGCTACGCTCGTCCTCGGATTCGCGCTCGCGTTGGTCGCCGGCGCCCTCGCGCTTCCGCTGCTGAGCCGCCTGCAGTTTCGGCAGCACGCGTACGAAGACGCGCCGCAGACGCACCTCGCGAAGACCGGTACGCCGACGATGGGCGGCGTCGTTTTCGTCGTCGCACTCGTACCGATGCTGGCGAGTTGGGGCT
Organism: bacterium; assembly: GCA_021781595.1. Classification (GTDB taxonomy): domain Bacteria; phylum Vulcanimicrobiota; class Vulcanimicrobiia; order Vulcanimicrobiales; family Vulcanimicrobiaceae; genus JAJYFL01. The sequence goes on from JAJXWN010000052.1 coordinate 7,899, forward strand.
CGCCGCTGGTTCGCGATCTCTTTCTTCTCGTCGCCGCCTGCGCGGGCGTCGGGCTCATCGACGACTTGCTCTCGGTGCGCCGCGGTAAGAATCTCGGGCTGCGCGCGCGCACCAAATATCTGTTAACCGCGCTCGTAGCCGTCCTCTTTCTGCGAGCCATCTACGACTCGTATGCGTTCTTTCCGCGCGACGTGATCTTCCACGCCGGGACCTACGCGCTGGCCGTTCCGCATTTGTTGTGGCTGCTGCTGGGGATCTTCGCGATAACGGGAACCATCCACGCCCTGAATCTCACCGACGGGCTAGACGGTTTGGCGACGGGAACGACGATCCCGCCGGCACTCGTCCTGGCTCTGCTCGGGATGCAGTTTGCGATTCCGGCGGCGGCTACGGGCTGTCTGCTCGCAGCCGGCGCGTGCTTGGCATTCTTGGTCTACAACCGGCATCCGGCGAAGATGTTCATGGGCGATACGGGGTCGCTGGCGCTGGGCGCGCTGCTCTCGGGCGCCGCGATCGCCGCCGGTGAGATGCTGCTGCTGATAGTGATCGGCGGAGTCTTCGTCGCCGAAGCCCTCTCGGTAATCGTTCAAGTGGCGTACTTCAAACGCACCGGCGGCAAGCGGATCTTTCGCATGAGCCCGCTACACCATCACTTCGAACTGGGCGGCTGGCCGGAAACCCGCGTGACGGCACGCTTTTGGCTGGCTTCGGCGCTCTTCTCGGCGGTGGGGCTCGCGATCGTTCGATGAACTTCGACGCGCGCGAAACCGCACTCGTGATCGGCCTGGGCCGAAGCGGTCAGAGCACCGTCGAAGTCTTGCGCCGGCGGGGCGTCACGGTCTATGCAACCGACGAGAAACCGCAGCGAGAACTCGCCGTCGCGATCGCGGGCGTGCGCGCATCCGGCGGGACGTTCGTCGACCCGGGCGATCTCAACGCGGTGCTGCCGCAGCTGACCGTCGCCGTCCTCTCGCCGGGCGTGCCGCTCACGAACGCCCTCGTAAGGCGCGTCCAAGATCGCAACGTTCCCGTCTTTTCCGAGGTCGAGGTTGCCTACCGCTTGTGCCGGGCGCCGATCGTCGCGGTTACGGGGACCAAGGGCAAATCGACCACCACGTCGCTGATCGGTCACCTCTTTCGCACGTGCGGCCGGACGGTGCACGTCGGAGGAAACATCGGTAACCCGCTCATTCGCGAGGTCGTTGATGCCGGCCCCGACGATTGGGTCGTGGCCGAGGTGAGCTCGTTTCAGCTCGAGTCGATTCGATCGTTTAAACCGCGCGTGGCGGTGCTGCTGAATCTCTCTCCCGACCATCTCGACCGCTATTACTCGATGGACGAGTACGCGGAAGCGAAGTTCCGCATCTTCGCCAATCAGAGCCTCCAAGACGCCTTCGTCGGCAATCTCGACGACGAGCGTGTCTCGGCGCTGCATTGGCAGAACGGCGAAGGGCGCGTCGCCGCGCGCCAGCTCTGGTATACGATGCGCCACCGCCACGAGCGCGCGACCATGTACCTGCGCGACGGGTCGCTGCTCTACGCGCCGATCGCCGGCGATCCGAGGCCGTTGCAGATCCTGCGCCGCGACGAGATTCCGCTCGCCGGCGAGCACAACGTGCAGAACGTCATGGCGGCGCTGCTGGCGGCGCTGGCGGCCGGGCTCGAACCGCATCGCCTGCGAGCCGGAGTTGCATCGTTCGTGCCGATGGCGCACCGCTTGCAGCCGGTCGCCGATATCGCCGGCGTGCTGTACGTCGACGACTCCAAGGCCACGAACCCAGGTTCGGCGATCGCCGCGCTGCACGCATACGATAGGCCGGTCGTGCTGATCGCCGGCGGGAAGCCGAAGAATACCGAATTTGCCGAGATGGGGCGCGCGATCGACCGGCGCGCTCGGGCGGCGGTGCTCATCGGCGAAGCGGCTGCGGAGATCGCGCGTTTCGTCGAGAACGCGCCGGTGCTGCGAGCGGCATCGATGGAGGAAGCCGTCGCTTTGGCTAGCGGGCGCGCCGTTGCGGGGGACGTCGTGCTGCTCTCGCCCGGTTGCGCGTCGTTCGACATGTTCGCCTCCGCCGAAGATCGCGGCGAGCGCTTTGCGGCGGCGGTCTGCGCCATGCGGGAGGCTGCCGGTGCGCAATAGTTCCGCCGCCGCAGCGGCACGGGGCGGCTCGAGCGAACCCGCCGCGCTCCCGCGCTCGTTCGTCGCGGCGCCGCCGGACGGCGTGCTCTTCGCGACGATCGCGATCCTCATATCGATCGGCCTGGTCATGGTGTTCAGCGCATCGAGCGCGCAGGCGTACGCCGACCATCACGACACGGCCTACTATCTGAAGCGGCAGGCCCTGTGGCTGCTCGTCGGTTCGATCTGTTCGCTCGTCGCGTATCGTATCGATTACCACAAACTGCGCGCGCTTGCCCCGTACGCCTTCGTCCTCGCCGTCGCGAGCTTAGCGGCGGTGCTCGTGCCGCACGTCGGGATATCGGTCAACGGCGCGCGCCGGTGGCTCGGCATCGGCGGGTTTGCCGTTCAGCCGTCGGAGTTCGCCAAGCTCGCGCTCGTCGTTTATTTGGCCGCGGCGCTAAGCGCGCAGGGTGAGCGCATCACCTCGCTCGTAAAAGGGCTGATACCGATGTGCTTCGCGGCGGCCATCGTGGCGCTACTGGTACTGAAGGAACCCGACATGGGGACCGCGAGCATCATCCTGATGACGGCGTTCGCGATATTTTTCGCCGCCGGCGCGCGCATCGAACACCTCTTGCTCGTGCTGCTCGCGACGGTCCCGGCGGCGGCCGCGGCGATCCTCGCCTCGCCCTACAAGCGGGCGCGCATCTTCGCGTTCGTCAATCCGTGGAAGGATCCGGAGAACACGGGTTTCCACATCGTACAGTCGCTCTTCGCGCTGGGCAGCGGCGGCATCTTCGGCGTCGGTTTAGGGGAATCGCGTGCGAAATTCTTCTACTTGCCCGAGCAGTACACCGATTTCATCTTCTCGATTCTCGGCGAAGAACTCGGGCTCGTCGGAGCGGTATCGGTCGTCGCGCTCTTCGTCGTCTTCGGGTACCGAGCGATCCGCATCGCGATCGCCGCGCCGGACCGCTTCGGCTCCCTGCTGGCAGGCGGTTGCACCGCGCTCATTTTGATCCAAGCCTTCGTCAACATCGGCGTCGTGACGTCGTCGTGGCCGGTCACCGGCGTACCGCTGCCGTTCATCTCGTTCGGCGGGAGCTCGCTGGTCGTCTGCATGGTCGCCGTCGCTTTGATTCTCAACGTCGGCTGTCGCCGGCGCGTCGACCTGTAACCGTGAACGTCGTCTTCGCTGCGGGCGGCACCGGCGGGCACGTCTATCCGGCCGTCGCCGTGGCCGACGCGCTGGCGGGCCGCGCCACCGTGCTATTCATCGGTGCAGCCGATCGTCCGGAGGCGAACCTCGTGCCG
>JAJXWN010000053.1 GCA_021781595.1 bacterium
CGTGCTTCTTCGCGCCTCGTCTCCGAACAAAATTCGGCGCCAAATCCGAAAACGGCTCAACTCCGACAGCCTCCTAGGCGCGCACGACCAATACCGGAGCCTCGCTCCGGCGAAGGACGCCTTCGGCCGTGCTGCCCAAGAATAGGCGCTCGAGGCCGCGGCGCCCGTGTGTGCCTATCACGATGAGCTCCGCCGTACTCTCCTTCGCTGCCTGGAGGATCTCGTCGACCGGCGAACCGTCGCGTGCGGAGGTTGCTGCAGCGACGCCGGCGGCATCCGCGACGGCTTTCGCTCGGGCCAGGAGCGCAGAGGCGTCTTCCCGCATCGTGCTTACGAGATCGACGGGGACGGCGCTGGTCGAGCCGGAGAGCGCGATGACTTTGGCATAATCGACCGCGTGACAGAAGGTCAATCGCGCTCCGAACTGCTTGGCAACGCCGACCGCCAGCTCAACAGCCTTGTCGGATGGATCCGAATCGTCGATGGCGGCGAGAATCGATGCGAACATGGGACTACCTCCTGGACTACCATCGTACCGATCCACGAGGAAGCGCCAGGGAAGGGCGCGGCCATAGGCATTCCCGATGCCAGGACCCGGCACGACAGTTGGTGCATAGCATTGAGCAGAGACGGTGAAGGAATCTTGATCCAAACCTTCACCACCTACTGATTTTCCGTCCTTTACGATACGAGTGGGTCCACCCGGGCCCCACCGAGGGAATGATGATGCATAGCGAATTGAAAACGACGCTGCGCTTCATGCTTACCATGCTGGCCGCCTTTATCGTCGGCTGGCTTGCGATGCTCGCGCTGCTGCGGTCGCGGTGGTGACGCATGAACATCCACCGTGCCGAAACGTTCTTTATCCGAGTCGCTGCCGCCACGATGCTCGCGTTTTTCGCGATCTTGGTGTACTTGGCCGTCGCCGATCGCTTCGTCCCGCCGAGCCACCAGCAGACCATCGACCCCGCGACGGTGACCTCGACCGCCCCGTTCGACCATCCGGGACTCGTGCGAACCGGTCCCAATACCTACGATGCATACTATGTCGCGCGCGTCTTCTCATGGTCGCCGCAGAACCTGACGATTCCGCTCGGCTCTACCGTGACGTTCTACGTCACGAGCCTCGACGTCGTCCACGGGTTCACGATTCCCGATGAAGACGTAAACGTAGAAGTCGTGCCCGGGTGGGTGAGTACGGTGAAGCGCACGTTCCGCAAACCCGGGAAACTTTTGCTGCTCTGCAACCAATATTGCGGGATCGACCACTCAGCCATGTACGCAAGCGTTACGGTGAAATGATATGAAGATGGCGATCGATACCTCTGGAAACCATACGACGACGCCCGCCGAAAACCGGTTGGTCCTCTCCCACCTCTACGTCGCCTTTGGTGCGCTGTTCATCGGTACGACATTCGGCCTCTTTCAAACGTTAACCCGCGCGAACCTCATGCAGCTTCCGCCATGGTTCGACTACTACCGCATGCTGACGGCGCACGGCGTGCTACTGGCGCTGGTCTTTACGACGTTCTTCATAACCGGCCTCGCGACGTTCTCCGTCTATAAGACGATCGCGCGCGAGCGACGCTCCTTGAACGTGGGCTGGATCGCCTGGATCGTGATGCTCGCCGGCACGCTGATGGCCGCATTCGAGATACTGACCGGCGGCGCGAGCGTGCTCTACACGTTTTACGCACCGCTAAAGGCGAGTCCATGGTTCTATATCGGCGCAACGTTGCTGATCGTCGGTACCTGGATCGTGTTCTTGGACATTCTTCTCAACCTCAAAGCCTTCCGCAAGGCCAATCCCGGCACGGCGATTCCGCTACCGGCGTTCATGGCGGCCGCGACGTTTGTTATGTGGTTTCTCGCCACGCTGGGCGTTGCGGTCGAGATGCTGCTGCTGATCCCGTGGGCCTTCGGCTGGACCTCTGGCATCGACGTCCTGCTCACGCGTATGCTATTCTGGTATTTCGGGCATCCGCTGGTCTACTTCTGGATCCTGGGCGCGTACATCATTTGGTACGCGGTCGTACCGGCGCTGCTCAAGGTGCCGGTCTTCAGCGATGCGCTCACGCGACTGGCCTTCGTGCTCTTCCTCGTACTTTCGCTGCCGATCGGCTTGCATCACGAATTCGTCGATCCGGGGATAGCCGCGCGTTGGAAACTGCTGCAAACCTTCCTAACGCTGATGGTCGTCGTTCCGTCATTGATGACGGCCTTCGCGATATTCGCGACCTTCGAGGAGTCGGCTGCTGCCAAAGGGCAACGCGGCTTCGTCAACATCGTGCGCTCGCTGCCGTGGAGCGACCCGGTCTTCGCAGGCTGCGCGCTCGCCATGATCCTGTTCATCTTCGGGGGGTTCGGCGGCATCGTCAACGCATCGTACGCGATGGATATCTTGGTTCACAACACGATGTGGATCGTCGGGCACTTCCACGTCACCGTGGGCGGCCCGGTAGCCCTGACATTTCTGGCAGTGAGTTATCTATTGGTGCCGGCCCTGACGGGGCGTAAGCTCTGGTCGCGTTCGTTGGCGCTGGTTCAAGTCTGGCTGTGGTTCGTGGGGATGTCGATCATGTCGATCGCCATGCACACGCAAGGGCTTCTCGGTGCGCCGCGCCGCAGCGCCGACATCGCCTATGCGGGGGCCGCGGTGGCGGCACAGTGGCACCCTTGGGCGCTCGTTACTGCGGCCGGGGGCGTCGTTCTCCTCACCAGCGTGGTCGCATTCGCCATCAATCTCTTTGCCACGATCTTCGCGGGTGAAGAGGGTGAGACGCCGTTCGTCTTCGCGGCGGCCCGGCCGGACGAGCCACCCGCGCCAAAGTGGGTGGGGAATCTTGGCATGTGGACGGTCGTAGCGGTGCTCTTGGTCGTCGTAGCATACGGCGGCGCCTTCTACGACCACTTCCGCGACCACGTCTATCTGGTACCGGGACTTCGAACCTGGTGAACGAACTCAACACCGTGGGCAAGCGCATCCTCGTCGTCGACGACGAACCCCAGATCGGCAGCGTGCTGCGCGCGTACTTGGAGCGCGAGGGTTTCGAGATCGAGGTTGCGGCCACGGTGGAGGGGGCCATGAACTCGCTCGAGGGCCAGCCCCCCGACATGATGATTCTAGACATCACGTTGCCCGACGGCAGCGGGCTCGACATCCTACGCGCCGCGGCCGGCGGCGCGCGGATTCCGACGATCATGCTTACGGCTCGCACCGACGAGATCGACCGGATCGTAGGCCTGGAGCTGGGAGCCGACGATTACGTCACCAAACCATTCTCTCCGCGTGAGATCGTCGCCCGGGTGCGTGCGGTCCTGCGCCGAAGCGGTGGCGCTTCGAACGGTCAGGAGGATCACGGACCCGCGCACCATCTACGCGTCGCCGATCTCGACATCGACGTCGGTGCCCATGAGGTGCGCGTCGGCGGGAGGCTTGCCAGCTTAACGCCGTCCGAATTCCGGATTCTCAACGTGCTGGCGGAGAATCCCGGCCAGGTCTTTACGCGCAGCCAACTCCTCGACCGCATCGAGGACGACGGCTCGATATACGAGCGGACGCTCGACCGGCACATCAATAATCTGCGCAAGAAGATCGAACCCGATCCGGAGAATCCAACGTACGTGTTGACCGTTTACGGCGTCGGCTACAAAATGAAAAAGGCCTAAGACCGCATGGCCTTGCACGGCACCGCGGTCGGCGAGTCGATCCTGCACGCACTCGACCTCACGATGCTGGGCGACTCTGAGGGAGCCAAAGCGCTACTCGAACCGCTCGACGACCCGTTCGCCGGACGGCTTTTCCTGTTGATCTGCGAGTTCGAGCAGCACGAACAGGCGCGCAAGCGGTCGCTCGCACTCATCCGCCACGAGATCGGGAACGCGCTATCGATCGCGCAGGCAAACATCGAAGGGATCATGGACGGCGTTTTGCCGCAGACGCCGGAGCGGCTTGACGGAATACACGAAGCGCTCACGACCGCCGGGCGCCTGCTCGACGATTTGAAACGTTCCCCCGAAGGGCTGCCGAGTCATGCAATTCGGATCGAGACCTTTAATATATGCGCGATGATCGCCGCGCAGTACGCGACGATCACGGGGCTCGCGGAGGCTAAGAACGTGCGAGTGCTCTTCGATCCATGTGGCCGAAAGCACTCTGCCTGTACGAAGTTCAGGGGCGACCCGACGCGCATCGGTCAGATCCTGCGCAACGTCCTCATCAACGCCGTGCGTTTTACCCCGCCGGGCGGTACCGTGCACCTCATCTGCGATCACCCCGACGGCGAACTGACCGTGACGGTCCGGGACACCGGGCCCGGGATCGACCCCGGCGATCTACCGCGCATCTTCGACGAAGGATACCGCGGCAGCAACAGCGTGGGCAGCGGCCTCGGGCTGAACGTCGTATCGAACCTGCTCAAGGCCTTCGGCGGCAACGCGCGCGTCGTCTCCGAGCGCAACGGCGGCGCGACGTTCACGCTCAGCCTGCCGGCGCTCCCGCTCGTTTAGGAGGCTCCCGGGTCGAACGCTACTGGCGAAAGCGCATGGCTGCCCGGGCGCGTTCCCGCTCACGCTCCTGCACGCGTTTGGTCGCCTCGCCGGCAAGCCAGTCGACAAACCGGCCCAGGCTTGCCGACGCCGCACCGCGCAGGATCGTCATATCGATATTTGCGCCGAGCTTGCCCAGCGGCGGTTCGTACGCCCCTTGCAGCCAGATCTCCGACTTATCGGCGCCCACCGGCGTTATCGTCACCGTTCCGGCGAACCGCGGGAAAAACCGCTCGTTGTCAGCCGCGCCGATCTCGAGCGCACACTCCCACCGCATCGGCCGCGGCACGGCATGGGCTTCAACGGGAACCGAGAGGGTCGCGTCGACCGGGAACCGCAGTTCGCGCAGGCCGAGTACGAACGCCACGCGGTCGTAGGGCGGCTGGCGCTCGGTCATCGCGCGGAGAATCTCGATGGCGGCATCGCGGGCCGGTTCGCCCGGTACGCTCAGCGATGCATAGATCTCAACCGTGTGTGCTGTCATGGCTCACCTGTTTGGCGGACTCTTCGTCGGCATATTGCCGTTCCAGCTGTTCCCCGATCTGGCGCAGAAGCTCGCGTGCGGTCGCCGAGGCGATCCGCGTGCCCACGACCGCATCGAAGAGTAGGCCGGCGGCGCCCAGCGGCGGCTCGTACTCGCCGTGCAGCTCGAGGATCGATCCGTTGTAATCTTCGTCCGCTCGCACGGTTAGAGTTCCATCGAACGAGGGGTACGGCCCGCTATCGCGGGGAACCCACCGAATGCGCCACGGCTGATCGAAGTGCAGGGGATCCAGCGCGCCGTTATAGGTGACGACGACGTCCTTGTGGAGCCCGCCAGCCTCGCCGAGCTGGCGAATCGGCACCCGCAGCTGCATGATCTCGGAGAGGCCGCTGTCGGCGAGAACCTCGAGCGACCGCGCCAGGAAGGCCTTGGCCCGGTTGTACGGGCACCTCAGGAAGTATCGCTGGTAGAGCTCCGTCATGGTTTTATCGTAGCCGCCGCCAAAGAACCACCGAAGAATGAACCGTTCGCAGAACCTTCACAGACGAACGGCGCGACCCAAGCCCTGGGTGGGAGGGCCTTTCGCCCCAAGCGGCCGGTCATGCTCAACCCTTCCGCAAACCGCCCTTTCGACCGTATCGTCAGGGTGTGATCTTCTGCGACCAGGTCGGCAAGACGTTCCCACCCGTGCGGTGCCTCGGAACGCGCCTGCGCCTGGGTGCGCAACCGCCGGGCCGGACGGTCCTGCAGGGCGTCTCTTTCTCGGTGGAGCGCGGCGAGATATTTGGCTTGCTGGGCTCAAACGGTGCCGGGAAGACGACCCTTTTGAAACTCATGGCGACGCTGGTCGCCCCAAGCGCGGGGCGCATCGAGATCGCCGGCTGCGACACCGTCCGCGATCCCGACGGCGTGCGGCGGCGTATAGGGCTGGGACTGGCGGAAGACCGCTCGTTCTACTACCGGATGAGCGCATACGACAACCTCTCGTTTTTTGGAACGCTGGCGGGGCTGCGCGGGACGGTGCTGCGCGGCCGCATTCGCACGACCACCGAACGGCTCGGGCTCGAGAACGACCTGCATCGCCGGTACGCTGAATTTTCGACGGGGATGCGGCACCGGCTGGGTCTTGCGCGCGCGATGCTGAACGATCCCGAGGTGTTGCTGCTCGACGAACCGACGCGCGCCGTCGACCCTTTGCATACGCGGGAGATACGCAGGATCGTGCGCCGGGAGATAGCGCAGCGAGACGGCAAGACCGTCGTGGTCGCCACCAACTCGATCGACGAAGCGTGGGAGATCTGCGACCGCGTTGCGATCCTCGATTGCGGGCGGATCGCTGCGATGGGAACGCCGCGCGAGTTGCGCGACCGCCTGCGGCGCCCCGCGCACTTGCGCATCGCCGTCGATGCGGCCGACTCGCAGCCGGTCATCGACCGGTTGCGCCGAGTGAGCGGTCTCGTCGACTGCGACGCGACGATCGAGGCCGGCGGCATGTTGCTGGATGTCAAGATCCTCGAGGAAGGCGGGACGATCGACGACGTCTTGCGCGCGGTCAGCGCCGACGGCGTCAGGGTGCGCCATTTCGAATCGCTGCATCCGCAGCCGGCCGACGTCTTTTCCGAGCTCATGTCGGGTGGAGGCGTAGCGTGAGCCGCGCGGCAGCCTTCTTCGCGCGCGACCTGCGCCTCGCGCTCGCCTACCCGCTGGATTTTTGGATGCAGTGGATCGGCGTCGCAACCGCCGTCCTAACGGCCTGGGGCGTATCGAGGCTCGTTCCGCCGTCGGTCGCGCTAGGGTTCGGTGGCGCGCACGGTTCCTACTTCGGCTACGTCGTGATCAACATGGCGTTCTTCACGGTAATGGCGACGGCCATGGGGTGTTTCCAGCGCGCGATCCGCGGCGACCAAATGCTCGGCACGCTCGAAGCCATGCTCGTAACGCCGACGCGCTTGGCGACCGTCGTCCTCGCAACCTCACTCTGGCCTTTCGCGCAGACGCTGCTGCGCGTTGTGTGTTACGTGGGGCTCGGGGCGCTGCTCTTTGGCCTGCAGATCGGTCATGCCGACGTTCCCGCGGTCCTGCTCTTTCTTCTGCTGATCGTGGCTTCCAGCGCCCCCATCGGCGTACTGAGCGCCGCCGCAATCGTGCGCTACAAGCAGGTCGCGCCCTCGGACTTCTTGGTCGGTGGTGCCGCCTCGCTGCTCGGCGGCGTCATGTTCCCGGTCGCGCTGCTGCCGGGGCCGCTGCGGGACATCTCGTGGATGCTGCCGGTCACTCACGGCCTGAACGGCATACGCGCGGCGATTGCAGGGGCGACGCTTTCTCAGCTTCGCGGCGACGCGACCTGGCTGCTCGCGGCGAGCGCCATCTTGATGCCGATCGCGCTCGTGGTTTTCAAACGTAGCGTCGAAGCGGCGCGACGTGACGGAACGCTTGGCCACTACTGATGCTTGGCGCCGGAGATGCAGCATGAGCCTGCCCGATCCTCCTAAAGCCGTCGACTGGCTCGAGGTGCGCGAAGTCGGTGACGAGGTCGTCGTGCACGATCGGCATACCGAAAAGATTCACGTCCTGAACGCAACCGCCGGCCGCGTGCTTGGCACGTGCGACGGTAAGCATTCGCTCGACGAGATCGCTCTGGATCTTGGCCGCGGGACCGGCGTGGAGCCGGCGCGCGTGCGCGACGACGTCGAGCGGATCGTGGCGACGTTCGTGCAGCTCGGCGTTATCGAACCCGTCCGGCCGGCCTAGCGGCTGTCGCGCATCGCCGCCGCATAGAGATAGGCGGCGACGCCGCTTGCGGCCCGAGCCAGAAGGCGGGTGAGACGCTGGTGCTGCGTGACGGCATCGGCTTTGGCCGGGTTGCCCGCTATGCCGGTACCCCAGACTCGAACGAAATCCCGTGCGCGCCTCGCCGCGTGGGCCGCCTCTGCGAAGTACGCATGACGCCGCAGGTTCTCGGGAAGATCCTCGCGGCGCTCGAGCCAGTCGAGGTAGCGCCGCTCGGCTGGGGCGGTGGGCCACGCGACTCGCGCGATGCGTGCCGCCAGCGCGAACAGGGCATTTAGACGGACGGGCTCTGCGGGATCGCCGGCACCGATCGTGCCGAGATCGGCCCTGGAGGACCATCCGGCCGTTCGTAGGATCCGAGCCATCAGGTAGACGTCTCGCAGGTGCAGCTCGTCGAGGCTGTGGATCGCAAGATGAGCGAACGTCGCTCGCTCGTCCAGGCAGCGGACCGGTCCGGCGAATCCATGGCATGGCTGGAAGTAGGGTTCGAGCGCGCGCCAATCGAGCGCGCGCTCAAGCGTCTTCGGCCGTGCGATGGCGGTGTGCAACTCGACTGCGATGCTGCCGCTCGCGGGGAGCATAGGAGCGGCGTGGTGGTGCCGGCGGCGGTAAGCCTCGGCGACCGACCGATCGAAAGGCGTCGCATAGCCGTATCTCGACAGCGCCGCGATCGCCGCGTCCAAGTGTTCCTCGGGCACGAGCATGTCGATATCCGAAGATGGGTGCACGGCATCTTTCGGGTCGCCGCGATACGCGCGTGCAGCCCCCTTCAAGAGCGCGAACGGGATGCCCGCTATGCTCAGTGCGGTTACGCAGGTGTCGACGTCACACTGGAGACTCGCGTTGCTGGCGGCGGTCCCCCAGGCGTCTTTGCGTAGCGCCTCGACGAGCGGCGCGCAGGCCGGGTCGTCATGCAGGCGGTAGCGGTAGAGGGCGTGCGCGAGCAAGGCCCCGCAGCGGTGCTGCTTCGTTCCGCGTACGATCGCATCGGCGGGCGCGGCGCGAAGCGCCGAGACGAACCCTTCGCGGTCGTCGGCGAGATCGGCGGCCAGCAGGTCGCAGAGCGTGGAGAAGACGCGCGTGCGTCCCTGCGGAAGGCTGCGGGCAGCACGCGCTACGCTCGCCCGCAGCGGGCGCGTGTGCGCCAAGAGCGAACCGGAGAGGCGATGGGCGAATCCGTCGACGCGGTAAGCCTGCGACCCGTCGTGCGACCAAACGCGCTCGACACGGCCAAGTACGGCATCGGCCGAGACGATCTCCACGCACTCGGGGCGCGCGTCTCCAGCGGTGCGGAACGTGCCGTCGCCGGCGAGGATGACGCGATGGGCGACGATCTTCAACCCGTCCCAGAACGCGATGACGTCGCCTACGCGGACTGCTTCCGGTGGGCCAAGTTCCAGCACCATCGGCGCGTGCAGCAACGGCAGCATGCTCGTTCCGGTCATCGCCACGCGCGCAAGGCTCGTACGCGCGCGCAATCCGACCGCCGTCGCTCGAGATTCGTATCCGACCCTCACGATGCTGCCACCAGTCTCGCAACGAGCTGCGCCGTGGCGTCGGGGCTCCCTAGGTGCAGTTCGTAACATGCGGCCGGCTGGAGCACCGCCAGGAGCGCGCGGACGCCTTCCAATCCGCGCGGTTTCATCTTCGACCATGGCTTCGCGTAACGGAGCATCGCAGCCGGAGGTATGCGTGCGGCCGAAGGAGTGGCTTCGGTGCCGACGATCGCGCAGACCACGCGCAGTGGCGTGGGCTCGGGAACGTGCAGCGTGCCGAACAACTCATCGAAACCGGCGTCCTCCCAGTCGCCGCCGCAGCGAGCCGCCGCGACCGCCGTGATACCGGTCGGGAGACCGGGTTCCCGCGCAAGCATCTCCAAGCCGCCGCGCCGCAAGTTGAGCGCTCGGGGGAAGGGCGCCACGCCGCTCGGCGTGATCGCGCAATACTCGTCGGAGTAGAGTTGTAAACCACGGCGAACGCATGCGACCGCCGTCGTGCTCTTGCCCGCAGTCGACGCTCCTACGATCGCGACTGCGCCGTACCCATCGGTGAGCGCGGCGGCGTGCAAGGCGATCGTGCCGTCGAGCGCGCGAAAGAAGCCCGTCATCGCGACCGCATCGGCCAGAAAAGCGATCTCGCCGTCGCTTAGCGTCTGGCGCCCCCAACGGTAGACCGGTCCGGCGTCCTCGGTCCAAAAGAACGGCGTGCCCGTTTCGTCGGTGACGGCGTAGGCCACCATTTGGGTGCGGCGAGCCGTAAGCATGTGGCGATAGCGGCGCCGGAAGAGCGTCGCCGCCGCAGCACCGGAGAACCGGAGTTCGCCGACGGCGCCCGCCATCTCCAGGGCGACGCGATGCCGGCCGCGGAGCCGCAGCATCCGTAACTCGGGCGGACGCAGCGCGATCGCTTCTAAGCTGCCGGCGTCGACGCGCATCTGCAGTTCGCTATTGCATCTAATAGCACGGTTGCGGCCTCTCCAGGATCGCCGACCTCCAAGCGATAACACGCGGCGCCTGCGTATCGCTCCAGCAGCCCCCAGATATCGGCAGGCTGCAGGCGCGCGAAGAACGTGCGCGGCAGCAGCTCGAGCACGCACTCGGCGGCGGAGATCTTGGATAGGCGGCAGGCGCGGCTCGCGCGGCGCTTCAAGAGCACGATGTGGCGAAGCGGTAGGGGCTCGGCCAAGACGCGCTCTCCGAAGGCATCGTGCGCGCCGATCAGGCGCCACGCGATCTTGCCGGCCGTGGTCGCATGCAGCGCGGAGCGATCGAGCAACGCTTGGAGCGCCGTGTCGCCGATCAGGTCGCGCGTCTCTTCGCGAACCATCAGCGTGCGAGAAAAACCGCGGACGCGTGCGGTCGAGCGTTCGACGAAGACGAACTCATCGGCGTAGAATCGCGCACCGCGGCGCAGGCACTCGAGTGCGAGCGTGGTCTTGCCGGTGCCGCTGGGAGCGCTCAAGAGGATCGCGCCGTCGCCGGCGGCGAGGCCGGCTCCGTAAAAAGTGTCGTGTGCCGGCAGGTTCCGGAAAGACGCTGCGAAGAGCTCCGCCGCACCGTAAAACGCCGCCGCCAGCGGGTCATCGTTTCCGTGAAGTGCGGGAATCGCTATCCGCCGGCCGTTGAAGAGCACGTGCGTCTCCGAGCCGGCGGGACAAACGATCTCGCCGCAATCGAGGCGGCCTCGCAGCGGCGTGCTCGCGCGGAGATCCGCATAGGCGTGCTCGAGATACGCGCCGACTTCGGAACGATCGTATCGCACGCGCAGCGAGCGGTTGAGGAACGTGAAGATCAGCGCCGCTGGTTCGCGCTGCTGCATATCGCGCTGCGAGCGATCGGCGCACCGCC
>JAJXWN010000054.1 GCA_021781595.1 bacterium
GAAAAACGTTTCGAACTGCGCGGCGGTCAGGCCGAAGACGTCGATCATCCCGCCGTCACCTGGTAAAGGTGTGTAGGTTCGTAAAGACCCGGGTCGTGAAATCCGTCAGCAACGCGAGCATGAACGGCCCAAAAAACAGCAGCGCCAGCGCCGAGACCAAGATTTTTGGAATGAAGGTGAGCGTCGGTTCCTGAATCTGGGTCACCGCTTGGAATATCGAGATGACCAAACCAACGATCATCGAAAGGATTAGCACCGGAGCGGTAACCATCAGCGCGACGAAGATCGCGTCCCGGCCGATTCCGATGGCATCCGCGTACGTCATCGGTAACTCTGAAAGAGCGCGGCGACCGTCAAGTTCCAACCGTCGACGAGCAGGAAAATCAAGATTTTAAAGGGCAGCGAAATGATGACCGGCGGTATCATCATCATGCCCATCGAGAGCAAGATGCTCGCGACCACCATGTCGATCACGATAAAGGGAATGTAGATCGCAAACCCGATCTCGAAAGCCGTTTTGAGTTCGGAGATGACGAACGCCGGCACCAGGATATAGAAAGGGACGTCGGCTCGCGTCTTTGGTTGCGGCTCCTTCGAAAGACTATAGAAGAGCGCCAGATCCTTCTCCCGCGTCTGCTTGAACATGAATTTCCGTAGCGGTTTGGCAGCGCGGTTCAGTGCCTGCGACTGGCTTATCTGGTTCTTCATATAAGGCTGCAACGCGTTCCGATTGATATCGCTGATGACCGGGTTCATGATGAAAAACGTCAGCAGCAGCGCCAACCCGACGAGCACCTGATTGGGAGGGACCTGCTGCGTGCCGAGCGCAGTGCGCACGAAGGAAAGCACGACGATGACGCGCGTAAACGACGTTAGTAGTACGAGCAGCGTCGGCGCAAGCGAAAGCACCGTCAGCAAGAGCAGGATCTGTAGCGCCGTCGCGACCTGCTGCGGATTGTGCGCCTGCCCGATGCCGATGTTGATCTGCGGGATCGGAACCGTTGGAGCCGTCGGCGCGACGGCCGCCGCGGCGATCGCGGGTATCACCCAAAGCGCCAGTACGGCAACCCCACCTGCGGTCAAGAACGTCCGGTGGCGCCGCCAGATCTCGCGCAGGACCGTGACCGTCATCGCTGCGGCTTGCGCAGGTATCTCAAAAAGCCGGTCAGCGACTGCGTTTGGCCGGCAAAGAGTTTTCGCTGTTCCTGCAGCCAAGGCTCGACACTTTCGCGCGGCACTTCGGCTAGCGCCGTGACGTGCCCCGAACCACCGCCGATTAGATAATACCGATCGCCAACCTTGACGACGTGTAACGTCGTGTTCTGGGCTACGAACGTCGACTCCAGAACGCTGACGAGGCGTTTGTCGCTGACGGCGAGCAGTCGCCCGCGGCCGAGCGCCCGCACGAGCGAGTAGAGTCCGAAGAGCATCAATCCTACGACCAGCAGCGCCAGCAGGTATTGGCCGAGGAAGTTCACGATTGCACTGCGTCGATCACGGCACGCCTATTTCGCGACGCTGGGGTTGAGCTCGCTGATCTTCACGGCGTACTTGTCGTCGACGACGACGACCTCGCCGCGCGCAATCAAAATATTGTTGACGTAGAGATCGATCGGATCGGTCGAGAGTTTGTCGAGCTCGAAGACGCTCCCGGCCTGCAGCGAGACGACGTCCCGCAGGGTGAGCGCGGTCTTGCCGAGCACGGCGCTAATCTGCAGCGGCACGTCGTGGACGAGATCCAGATTCGCCGGGCTCGGCTGAACCGACCGCATCGGGGCCGGCGACATGGTAGCAAACGAAACCGGTTGCGCGTGAGCCGGCGCCGGCGGCGGCTGCGACCGGCGCGAAGGCTCCGGTCCGCTCGGCGGGTTCGGCGGCGCTTCCGACGGCGCGGCCGAACCGCCCGCGAGGAGTTTGGAACGCGCCACGCCGTCAAAGTCGATCGTCACCGAGGGTGCGGCCGCGCTGCCAACCTGGATCATCCCCTCGTACGATTCAAATGGCGGAGCCGGCAGTGAAGCCGCGTCGCTGCAGCATTCGGCCCGTATCCCCTCCGCCGGTGCGCCCACGGCCTTCGCCAGGCGTTCCGCCATGGCGGCGGTGATCTGTGAAATCGTCTCCGAAACGATAGAGAGCTGCACCGCGCCGACGTCCCCGGCCCCCTCGACGCCACCGAGCATTAGGCCGACGACGCGCTCCATATCGGCAACCGCGTAGCGGACGACGACCCCGATGCCGAGCGACGGGATCTCCGCGCGCGTCACGAGCTCGTCCCCGTCGGTCCGGATCGATCCGTCACGAACGTGCCGGCTAGCCGCCGAGGCATCGGCAGGCTGGTCAACGAGGCGGCCGAGCACCGTCGCGGCGGCGGCCAGCATCGTATCGGCTAAGTGCTGCATCTCCGGCATAACCCGCTATTCGTCCTCACCTGCGATGGCCCCGGCAACCTGGACCGCTAAACGGCCCTTATTCACCCCGGGAAAGACCCGGAATTTTCGCATCTCGTTTACCGTGGCGATCAGCGGCCGGTCTGTGGGTTTGTCGAAAAGGACCAAGTCTCCCGGCGCGAGCGCGACTAGATCCCGCAACGACACCGTCGTGCGCCCCAGTTCGACCTCGACATGCACGCTCGCACGCTCGACGTTACGCGCCAACTGCTGGATATCTTCTTCCGTCAAGCCGCGCCCCGCAAGAACGCTCGGAGACCACTGGAAATCCGTCAATTGCGTTCCGATGGACTGGAGCACGAGGTATGGCAAACAGAAATTCATCACCCCGGCCATATCGCCCACCTTTAGTTCCAGCGACACGTACGCCACGATTTGATCCAGCGGAATGATGCGCGGAATGAACTGCGGATTCGAATCGAGCGCCTCGATCTTCAGCGAGAGCGTCAGCAGATAGTTCCACGATTCGCGATAACTGTTGAGCATCCGAGCCATGAATCGCTGCATCAGCGTCCGTTCGATATCGGTCAAATCGCGCAAGCGTTGCGGAAACCAGCCGGGTCCCCCGAGCAGCCGGTCGATGATCGAGAAAACCAGGTTCAAATCGACTTGTACCATTCCGCTTCCCGGAAGCGGATCCATCGAAAAGATCGAGAGGATCGACGGGATACCGATCGACGCGATGAAATCGCCGTAACTGATCTGCTCGATCGAGACAATCGTCGCTTCGACGCGCGTACGAAGGTAGACCGATAGCGAGTTGTTGAGCAAGCGCGTGAAGTTCTCATGCAGCGTCCGTAGCGTCTGCAGTTGATTGTTAGAAAACTTGTCCAAGCGCTTGTTAAAGCGGAAGTCGAAGGACTTGACGCGGCGCCCCTCAACCAGGCTCGTTGGTTCCTTGGCCGGCTCCTGTGAGAGCTGGTTGATGAGTGCGTCGATCTCTTCCTGCGATAGACTCGACATACGCTGCGACTACCCTTTCTCGGCGCGAGAGAGGCTGGCATTCAAGAGCACGATATCGACCCGACGGTTTTCCTGGCGATGCGCCGGCGTATCGTTGGGAACCCGCGGGCGGTACTGCCCGTAACCGGCAGCCGAGACCCGAGTCGGGAGCATCCCGTCGCGCTCGACGAGGTAGCGAACGACGTTTACCGCGCGCGCGGTTGAAAGCTCCCAGTTCGATGGATATCTCTGCGTATGTATCGGGACGTCGTCGGTGTTCCCTTCGACGCGTATTAAGTTGTCGTTTTGCTTGAGGAACTGATAGACCCGGTTGAGGATGACTCTGGTCTCCGGGCGCAGCCGGGCGCTTCCGCTGTTGTAATACGCTTTGTCGGAAAGCAATGAAATCACCAGCCCCCGATGATCCATGTGCAACTGCACTTGGCTCTGCAGACGATTGCGCTCGACGTAGCGGCGGAGGTGTTTCCATATAGTCGGGATGGACGCATTCGCTTGGAGGGGCAGATGCGCGTTCGTGCCGCCGTTAGGCGGCTGGTTGACCGACCACACGTTATCGAATCCGCCGGATATCGAGGTGGCGAAGCGTTGAAACTTGACGCGGCTGATCGTCGACATGGCGAAAAGGATGATGAACAGCGCCAGCATCAGCGTGATCATGTCGGCGTAGGTTAGGAGCCACCGCATCATGCCGGCGGTCTCGACTTTGCGCTCCTCGGCTTTCTTGCGGAACCTGCTCTCCGCCGCCCGCGCGGCCGCCTTGATCGGCTGCCCCACTTAGAGTATCTCCTGCATCCGAATGTTACGTCGAATAGCTCGGCTCGGGGACGGTCCCGCCTTCCTCGATTTCTTCCTCGCGCTCGGCGGGATCGATGAAGGCCTGCAGCCGCTCTTCCAACAGACGCGGGTTGTCGCCCGCTTGGATCGAGAGAATGCCCTCGATCATGATCTCGCGCAGCAGCAACAACTGGCCGTAGCGCTCCTTGATCTTGTTGGCAATGGGCAACCACAATAGATTTGCGAACAGGATGCCGAAGAACGTCGCGACAAACGCCTGCGCCGTGGCTACGCCGATCGATCCGGCGACGTTCGTGCTGGTGCCCATGGCGGCGAGGCCGCGCAGCATGCCGATCAGGCCGAGAACCGTGCCGATGATACCGAGGGTCGGAGAGTAGCCGCCGAGGTTGGTGAAGACCGCTTCGGCTTTGGTGCCGCGCTCTTGAACGTGGCTCACTTCCGTTTCGAGGACTTTCCGGATCACCTCCGTGTCCCGGCCGTCGATCACGAGTTGGATGCCCTTGCGCATGAAGTCGTCGTCGAGATCCTCCGCCTCATTTTCGAGCGCGAGCAGACCCTCGCGGCGCGCCTTCTCGGCGAACGAAACCAACGTTGCGATAACGTCATTCTCGTTGTAGATAGGCTCCACGAACGCCGTCCTAAAGCCGCCGAAGAAGCCCTGGACGAACGTCTTGAGTGGAAAGGAGGTCAGCGTCGCGCCAATCGTTCCGCCAAGGATGAGCAAGAGCGCTTCCCAGCGGCCGAAAATCACGTGCGGGTCGCTGCCGCCCACCCAGCCGGCTAAGAAGATGGCACCAAATGCGATAACGAGGCCGAAGATAGTGGCAAAATCCAAAACTCTCTACTCCACGGCTTCAGACGGCCGGTAGCGCACTCTCTTTCCTGTATCGGCCGCCGGTCCCCAAGATTCAACCCCCGCGCTCGGGCGCGGGAGGCGGGCCGTAGATCTTTCGCTTGAACTCTACGATCCGCTGTGCGATCGTCTCGATCGATTCGCGGACGATGAACTTATTACCCGAGGTGAGCGTCACGACGGTATCCGGCGTCGCTTCGGCTGACTCGATGAGATCGGCGTTGACCGCGATCGCCTGTCCGTTGAGGCGCGTAAGCGAAATCATCGTTACCTTGCTTCTCCGGCGCCGGGCGGCGGCCTTCGCGACCCCCGCCCGGCTCCGAGGACTAGTTCTCGGACGCGCGTAGGTTGATGAGGTCGATCAGGTTCTGGTCGGCCGTTGAGATACCGCGCGAGTTTGCTTCGAAGGCGCGCTGCGCGACGATCATCTTGGTGAACTCGGTAGCCAGTGATACGTTGGACTGTTCGAGCGAACCTGAGATGATCGCGCCCAGACGGCCGGTCGTCGGAGCGCCGACTTGCGCCTCGCCCGAACTGACCGTCTGGCTGAAGGTATTGCCGCCCAGCCGATGGAGCCCGTCCTCGTTTTGGAACGTGGCCAGTGCGATCTGCGCCAGCGTCTTTTGCTGGCCGTTTGTAAACGCGCCGGTCACCGTGCCGTCTTGTCCGACCGACACGTTTGAGAGTATCCCGGCCGCATAGCCGTCCTGCGCCAGCACGTTCGCCGTCGAGGTGCCCGAAAGAGCGGACATGCTCGAGAGATCGAGGCCGATGTTATCGGGGACGGCCGCGTTGTTCGAGGAACCCGGCGGTAGCACCGCCCCATTCCACGAGGTGACGTCGAGCAGGTTCCCCGTCGCCGCACTAGGAGGCGTGCCCTGCGTGTGCACGGTGGTACCCGCAGCGGTGCCCGAGGTGTTCACGAACTGACCGTTCGCATCGAAGAACGAGTAGCCCACGGTCGCCGGAGCGGCTTGGGTCGCGGGGGCGCCGTTGACCTGTGTCCCGTCGCTGAAATACACCTCTACTTTATAGCGGGTGGCGAGCGTGTGCGAGTTACCGGCGGCGTCGTTCATCGTCGCGGGGAGCGGGCCGTCGGTAGCCGGCGGCGCCGGAACGTACACGAAGGTCGCCTGATGCGGATTCCCGAGCGAGTCGTAGATCGTCGTCGTTAGCACCTTGTTGAGACCCGTGCCGGGCGCGTTTTGCTGCTGCGCATACTGCGTGGAGTCCAGCGACCCGCCGAAGCTGATGTCGAACTGTTTGTCGTTGGGCGGGCCGAGCTTCACGGCGTTGCTTCCGCCGGTGGCCGTCGCCTGGTCGGCGAGCCCGATGGGAATGGTTATCGTAGTCGGCGTGCCCGAACTGTTGACCGTGCCATTAGCGCCGGCGATGTATCCCTGCACGGCCAGGCCGCTGCCCGGGTCGTACAGAACGCCGTTCGCGTTGATGGAGAACGCGCCATCGCGCGTGTAGACCGGCGACCCGGTACCGCTGAGGTTGTTCAAGATGAAAAACCCGTCGCCGTTTATCGCCATGTCCGTATTGATGCCGGTCGTCTCCAACCCGCCTTGCGCGAAGTTGGTGTCGACCGAGTTCGTCTTCACGCCGAGGCCCAGGTCTTGCGGGTTGATACCGCCGCTGGTCTGCGTCGGGCCCGACGCGAACCCTTGAGACTGGTAGAACAAGTCCGCGAACGTCATGCGCTGGCCTTTGAAGCCGTACGTGCCGACGTTCGCGATGTTGTTGGAGATCAGGTCGATCTGGCTCTGATATGCGTCCAGACCGCTTACCCCCGTGAACATCGAATCGAATGCCATTGCGTTGACCTTTCCCTGAGGATCCGCAGCGCCTCTGTCGATCGACGCCGCGGCCGAGGCTCCGCAAGCGGTCCGCCTCAGTAGAGTAAAGAATGCGGCAGCGCTTCTGCCGGGTCGCGACCCTAGATAATCGCCGCCGAATCGATGTTCGTAAAGACGTTCTCTTTCATCGATTCTCCGTCAACCGCGGTAATGACGGTACGGTTTTGAATGCTCACCACCATCGCGACGTTGCGAAGCATGAAGAGCGCCTGTTTCGCACCTTTGGCCGCGGCCTTATCCGCCATGGCGTTCATTCGCGCGACGTCTTCGCTGCTGAGATCGATGTCGCGAGATTGGAGCCGCGCCATGGCGTGCGCCGAAAACTTGAGCGCGCCCGTCGCATGCGTCTGCTTTTCGAGCACCTGGCGAAAGTTCGGTGCCGACGTAGGCGGAATTGAGACGGGCTTCCCGGCCGGACGCGCTGCCGGCGCGGGAAGGATGCTCGGGCGGTTGACGGCGCTGATATCCTTCGGGTCCACGATTAGCCGCCGATGCCCACGATCTGGCCGGTGCTGAAGAGCAGCGGTTGACCGTTACTGTCGGCAATCGGATTGCCGCTCGCGTCGTTCATCGAGAAGTACGGCGCTCCGTTTTGCACGGAGATCGACGCGACGGTCCCGGTTACGGTCGACGAGTTTCCGGTCGCGTTGGGCGTTACCACGGTGACCGACTTCCCGATCAGCGTCGACGCTTGCAACACGCCGAAGTTGGACTGGAAGTTCTCAAAGGAGGTATCCAGTTGGTTTTGCGCCTGCAACGTCGAGAACTGCGCGAGTTGCGCGACCGATTGGGTATCGCTCATCGGCTGGAGCGGATCTTGGTTCTGTAACTCCGTCGTCAGGAGTTGGAGGAACGCGTTTGCGCCGAGCTGTTGCACGGGCGATTGCGACGACGAGGTCGGTTGGCTGGTTTGCGTAACCGGAGTCGCGGGCGTTGTCCCCGTCATACCGGCGAGGGAAGTCAGCATATCGTTCTCCTATGCCAGGTGGTTGAGTAACCCGATGCCTCCGCGTGGAGGTTCCGGTGGAGCCCATCGGGGTTCGATCCATTCCCCGCCGCCGGGCTGACCGGGCGGACGAGGTACGTCTGCGAAGTGACCGTGACGGGACCCGGGTTCGCCGAATTGCTGCTGGCCGGAGCCGTGCGTGTTTCCGCCGGAGACGTCGACCGAGAAGTGCCCGAGCGATAGCCCGGCATCCGCCAGGGCCCGTGCCAGTTGGTGCTGGTGAGCGAGCAGCATGTCGCGAACGTCCGCGCTCTGCGCGGTGATGCTCGCCCCGATCGTTCCGCCGGTCACGGTAAGACTGAGCGAAACGTCGCCCAGATGCTCCGGCTGCAACCGCAGCCGAAGCCGCGAAGTCGCGCCGTCGCTGTGCAGCCGGATGCCCACCACCATCTGCTCGATGACGAGCTGCGGGTCGACCGGAACGTGAGCGGGCGCAGGGCCAGGTGGGAGCGGTCCGGCCGCCGGGGCGGATGCAGGATGCGCCGGCAACGCTGCGAGTTGCGCCGCGAAGTTCGACGTATCCCCGGCCGCGCCGGCGACGCGCGCGCCGGCGAACCCGTTCGTTCCAGGCGTTCCGCCGAACACGAACGACGGCGTGCGACCGCCCCCGCCGCCGCCGTGCGCATCGCCGCGCGCGGCGGTGCCCTCGGCGATGACGCTCGATAGCCGCCCGGGAAGCGGGGCCGGCGCTTGGGCGGCCGTCTTCACGCCCGCTTGCGCCGCACGACCGAGCATGCGAGCAAGAATATCCGGCGTCTCCTGCGGCACCGGAACCGAATGGAGCACGCCAGCCTCTGCGGCCTGCGTCTGCGGCTTTGGAGCGGGCATAGCGCCGCGCAGCAACGCCTCCACGGGCGGAGCGAGCCGCGCAGAATCGGTAGCCGGAATCTTCGTTGGCTGGGCCGGGAGTTCTCTCGCCGCGTTGGCGTCCAAGACCTTTCCCGAGATTCGTTTCTGCTGCCCTGCATCCGGTCGTTCCGTCTCCCTCGCCAGCACGCTCAGAAGGTCTCCGAGTCGTTGAGCGAGGGCCGAGACTTGCTCGGCGGTGCCGGTCCCCGGCGGCGATCCCCTTGGTGGGGCGAGCGCCGAAGCGATATGGTGCGCGAGCTTATCGCGGGCCGCGCCGCGTATCTCGCTCGGCAGCGCGGCCGCCAATCGAGCGGCGATCTGCGCGCCAAGAACCGCACCCAGTTGCGCCGGCATAGCGGATGCGACCGGCGTGATGCCGAGTTTCATCCGAAGCGCCGCACCGAAGTGCAACCCCCCTTTCAATTTCGGCAATCCGGCTAACTCCGTCAGGCCGTTGCCGACGGAGAGCATGCGGCCCGCGGGTTTCACCGCAGCAGCCGTGAGGCTCGATAACTGAATGCTCGTGTGGAACTCACCTCCTTGTTTCTAAGGCTCGTACTCTTTTCATCGGCACGCAGCCAGCGAAAACTGAGGCCGCACCATGGCATCGAGCCGGCTCATCAGGCGCTCGAAGCCCGCAAAGTCGAGCGACTGCTCGGCGTCGGAGAGCGCCGCACCCGGATCGGGATGGACTTCGACGATCGCGCCGTCGAGCCCGGCGGCTGCGGCGGCAAGTACGAGCGGCTCGACGAGCGTGCGGCGGCCTGTGGCGTGGCTGGGGTCCGCGATGACCGGCAGATGCGTAAGCTCCTTGAGCCGCAGCGCGCCGCCTATATCGAAGAGGTTGCGCGTCTGCGGATCGAAACCGCGCACCCCGCGCTCGCACAAGACGATGTTGGGGTTGCCCTCGAGCAGCACGTACTCGGCGGCGTAGAGCAGTTCGTCGAGCGTCGCCGAAGCCGATCGCTTGAGCAGGATGGGTTTGTGGGTCCGTGCCGCGGCGCGCAGCAGCGCGAAGTTCTGCATGTTCCGCGCGCCGATCTGGATCATCGCCACATGCTCGCACAGCACGGAGAGTTGCGATTCGGCGAGAGCCTCCACCACCGCGGGCAACCCCGACTGCGCGCTCGCGCGCGCGATCATCCCGACACCTTCCTCCCCGAGACCCTGGAACGCGTACGGCGACGTGCGCGGTTTATACGCACCGCCGCGCAGCATCTGCGCGCCGCAGCGCTCGACGAATTCGGCTGTCGAGGCGATCTGAGCGCGGCCTTCGACCGCGCATGGCCCGGCGATCATCACGAATCCACCGTCACCGAAGGCGGCACTGCCGACCCGGACGATCGAGCGTTCCGCCACGCTCTTGCTCGCTAATTTATACACCTTAGGACCCCTGCAATCTTAGAAAATGAAAGAAGGCCGCCCGGTAAGGGCGGCCTTCGAAAGTTCGTATGCGGATATTCGAAACAGCGCGCTTAACTCACCGGCACCACGAGTGCGTCGTCTGCCACCAATACGAGTAAGAGCGCGAGACCAAAACCGTCATTGTGAGGCAATCTATCACGCCCCGATGCCCATGTCAAGCCGTAGACGCTCTCCTCCCTTCGCCGCTCGCTCTTCGAAAAGCTCAGGGCGACAGGCCTGATAGGAAGTTGTGGATGAGGGCGTCGCCCGCTTCGCTTAAGATCGACTCGGGATGAAACTGCACCGCGTGAATCGGGAGATCGCGGTGGACTACGCCTTGAATGACGCCGTCCTCGCTACGGGCAGTGACCCGCAGGGCCGCTGGCAGCGTTGCCGGCTCGAGGCAGAGCGAATGGTAGCGCGTGGCGATGAGAGGGTTCGGCAGCCCGGCGAAGAGGCCGGTGCCGTCGTGAACGATCTGCGACGTCTTCCCGTGCATGAGCTTCGGCGCGTGCGTCACGCAACCGCCGAAGACCTCGCCCACGGCCTGCAAGCCCAAGCAGATACCCAGTACCGGGAGATGCCGCGCGGCGGCGGCGCGCAACACCGCGAGCATTAGGGGCGCGTCGCTCGGCTTGCCGGGCCCCGGTCCCACGACCAGCGCATCGTACCGATCGAGCGCCGCCTCTGCCAGGCGCTCCTCGTCGCTCAACGCGACGTCGACCTCGGCGCCTTGCGACGCGATCAGATGCACGACGTTATACGTGAACGAATCGAAGTTGTCGACGAAAAGCACCCGTTTCAAAGGCTCGCCCCGAGGACTTCGCGCACGACGCGCGTCTTATGCAGCACCTCGTCGTACTCGAATTCGGGCAGGCTATCCGCAACGATGCCGGCGGAGGCCTGCCAGTAGGCGTGCCCGTTGCGCACGTGCACGCTGCGCACCGTGATGCCAGAATAG
>JAJXWN010000002.1 GCA_021781595.1 bacterium
GGAGGTCAGCCAGATCAACGTAGCCCTCGGGTCGATCCCCTCGGGCAATCTGAACATCGTACCGGGGAACACCCCCTAGCACGGTCTCGTCGTTCTCCGCGAAAAAAGGCCGTCCCGCAACCGCCGGACGGCCTTTTTTGTCTAAAGTGCTGGAACATGAGCGTGCCGATAGCGTATGATACGTGGCACGCAACGATCCTTGAGCGCCGTAAGCGGCAAGACCTAGCACGTGCGACGGTTGGTCCAGGACGCTCGGAAAGAGGTATGACTTCATGGCTAAAGTGGTCGGCATCGACCTGGGCACGACGAACTCCGTCGTCGCCGTGATGGAGGGCTCGACGCCCACCGTCATCGCCAACGCCGAGGGCTCGCGTACGACGCCGTCGGTGGTGGCGTTCACCAAGACCGGCGAACGGCTCGTCGGGCAACTCGCGAAACGTCAGGCGATCACCAACCCCGACCGTACGATCAGCTCGATCAAGCGGCGCATGGGTGAGGGAGATTACCGCGTCAAGATCGACGGCAAGGATTACACCCCGCAAGAGATCTCCGCGATGATCCTGCAAAAGCTCGTCAACGACGCGAGCAACTACTTGGGCGAACGGGTGACCCGCGCGGTCATCACGGTGCCCGCGTATTTCAACGACGCGCAACGGCAGGCGACCAAGGATGCCGGCAAGATCGCCGGCCTCGAGGTCCTGCGCATCATCAACGAGCCGACGGCGGCTGCGCTCGCCTACGGCCTCGATAAAAAGGGCAACGAGACGATCCTCGTATGGGATCTCGGCGGCGGCACCTTCGACGTTTCGATTCTGGAGGTCGGCGACGGCGTCTTCGAAGTGAAATCGACCAACGGAGACACTCGCCTCGGCGGCGACGATTACGATCATCGTATCGTGGAATGGCTCGTCAACGAGTTTCGCCGGGATCAGGGCATCGATCTCTCCGGCGACAAACAAGCTATGCAGCGCCTAACGGAGGCGGCCGAGAAGGCGAAGATCGAGCTCAGCTCGGTCGTGCAGACGAGCATCAATCTGCCGTTCGTCACCGCCGATCAGAACGGCCCCAAGCATCTCGACATCTCGCTCACCCGCGCAAAATTCGAAGAGCTCACGGCGGATCTCACCGATCGCTGCGTGCAGCCGTTCAAGAACGCTCTGGCAGACGCAAAGATCGACGTCTCACAGATCAACGAGATCGTGATGGTCGGCGGCTCGACGCGCATGCCCGTCATCCAGGGACTCGTGCGCAAGCTCACCGGCAAGGACCCGAACCTCACCGTCAACCCGGATGAGGTGGTCGCCGTCGGCGCGGCCATTCAGGCGGGCGTGCTCTCCGGCGAAGTGCGCGACGTAGTCTTGCTCGACGTGACCCCGCTCTCGCTCGGCCTCGAGACGCTTGGTGGCGTCATGACGAGGCTCATCGAGCGCAACACGACGATCCCTACACGGAAGTCGCAGATCTTCACGACCGCAGAAGACGGCCAGACCTCCGTCGACATCCACGTGCTGCAGGGCGAACGCCCCATGGCCCCGGACAACAAGACGCTCGGGCGCTTTCGCTTGGAAGGCATGCCGGCAGCGCCTCGCGGCGTTCCGCAGATCGAAGTCACCTTTAACATCGATGCCAACGGCATCGTGAACGTGGGCGCCAAAGATTTGGGCACCGGCAAGGAACAGCAGATAACGATCACCGCATCGACCAACCTCAACAAAGACGAGGTCGAACGCATGGTGCGCGATGCCGAAGCTTCCGCTGCCGGCGACAAACGCAAGAAGGAAGAGGCCGAGGTCCGCAATCAGGCATCCAGCCTGATCTACTCCACCGAGAAATCGCTCAAAGAAGTCGGGGAGAAACTCGATGCGGGCGCCCGCGGTGAAGTCGAGGCCGCGCTCTCCGAACTGCGCCGGATCAGCGAGAACGCCACGATCGAAGAGATCAAACCCGCAATCGAGAAGTTGCAGCAGGCCAGCTACAAGATGGCCGAGTTGCTGTATCAAAAGACGACGGCGGGAGCCGATGGCGCATCCGCCAACGGCGCCTCCGGCGGCGCGGCCTCGGAGAACGGTGCTCCCGAAGAAGGCGCGCCGGCCAGCGAAGACGTCATCGACGCGGAGTTCAAAGAAGCCAAATAAGCACGCACCACCGGACGCACCGGTCTTGTCATCCTTATGACAAGACCGGTGCGTCCGGTGGCCGCTTGTTCGCTCAATGTGAGAATATATGCAGGAAGATCACTTCAAGCATCGGGCCGATGCGACGGTCGCCGAGGACGGCATGCAAGCCGAAGCCGAGGCGCAGATTGCCGCCGAGCGAGCGCGCGCCGACGAGAACTACAGCAAGTTTCTCTTGGCGATGGCCGATTTCGAAAACTACAAGAAGCGCATCGAGCGCCAGTTTTCAGATATCGCGATCGCCGGCCGTAAGAAGCTACTCGCACAGTTCCTGCCGGTGCTCGACAACCTGGAACGCGCGCTCGCGTACGACGGCGAGAACGCCGACGGCTTGCGCGACGGCGTGCAGCAGACTCTCAAGGGATTCGAGGCGGTGCTGGCTTCGGAAGGCGTGCGTGCGATCTCGATCAAGGGCCTGCCGTTCGACCCAAACATCGCCGAAGCGATCGGCACCTACGATGTTGCCGGCGTTGCCGACGACATCGTCGTCGAAGAGGCTCAGAAGGGCTACATGCTCGGGAGCGAGTTGCTGCGCCCCGCGAAAGTGATCGTCGCCAAATCCGGCGGATGAATGAACTACAAAGATTACTATCAGATCCTTGGAGTTCCGAAGAATGCGCCCGAGAAAGACATCAAGTCGGCGTATCGCCGGCTCGCGCGCAAGTGGCACCCCGATGCGAACCCCGAGAGCCAAAAGGACGCCGAAGAGAAGTTCAAGGACATCCAAGAGGCCTACGAGGTCCTGGGCGACCCGGAGAAACGGCGCAAGTACGACGTTCTAGGACCGAACTGGCAAAAGGCCGCGCAACAGGCCGATCAGCAGCGCCGCTACCGTAACGCCCAGCAAGAGACGTTCTTCGACTTCGGCAACGGCGAAGGCGCCGGACCGAGCGGGTTTTCGGATTTCTTCGATATGTTTTTCTCGGGCGTCGGCCGCCGCCAGACGCCGCAGCAGACCGGCTTCGCGCAGCGTGGGCAAGACCTCGAAACGACGATCGAACTAACCCTGGGCGATGCCTACAAAGGCGGGAAGAAATCGGTCTCCCTGCAGCTCGAGGATATCTGCCCGCGCTGTCACGGAACCGGCACCAATCGCGGCTCGCTCTGCCCCCAATGTCACGGAACGGGGCGCCTGGTGACCACCAAGAAATTTGAAGTGACGATCCCGAAGGGCATCTCGGAGGGGCAGCGCATCCGCCTGGCCGGGCAAGGTGGCAGCGGCATCAACGGTGCGCCCAACGGCGATCTCTTTCTGATCGTCAAACTCGTGGAAGACCCTGCGTTCAAGCGTAAGGGCGACGATCTGTACGTCGACCTTCCGGTGAGCATCTACGAACTCGTCCTCGGCAGCGACGTCAAGGTGCCTACGATGGCCGGAGACGTAACGATGACGATCCCGGCCGGCACGCAGAACAACCGGCTCCTGCGCCTCACCGGCAAGGGCATGCCGAAAGTCCGCAACGGCGGCAACGGCGATCAGTACGTGCGCTTGATCGGTCAGCTGCCTGCAACTCTCACGGATAAAGAGAAGAAACTCTTCAAAGAACTGAGTGCGCTTAGCAACGGAAAGAGATAGCCCGCAACCGCTCGCGTCACTCTGGAGGCATCATGGTTAAAGATATCGCCTTTACGGCATACCCAGCGGCCGACGTGGAGGGCTTGATGACGTTCTATACGGACGTTCTCGGGCTGCGCTTCGGCGACCCGTATCGTGAGGACGGCGTTGCCAAATACGCGGAGGCTCATGTCGGGAACGGATACTTCAGCTTGATGACGCCGGAATGGATGGATGTCGCCCCGGGAAGCGCCGCCGGCATCGTCTTCGAGGTCGGCGACATCGAACGTGCCCTCTCGCATCTCTCCGAGAAGGACGTGCAGACCGAGGCCATCCACGATACGCCGGTCTGCCGTCTCTCGTCATTTCACGACCCCGAAGGCAACAAGGTGACGCTCCATCAAGCAACGACCGCAAATTAGCCCGCAGCACGGAGCGCCAGTCAAATGATCGGCGGTCACGGGCTACTGTGGTCCTCCATGTATCGCCCCGACAAACCACAGGCACCGCGCCGCGTGGACTGGCGCCGGATCGGCGTACTCTTCCGCCCCTACTGGCGGCAAGAGATCGTCGTGCTCGCCGCCATCGTTTTGGCGGCCGTGCTCGGGCTGCTACCCGGGTACATAATCGCGCGGATCGTCGACTCGGCTATACCGCATCGCGACGCCCATCAACTCGTCGCCGACGTCCTGCTGGTCGTCGCGGCGGCTTCGGCCACCGCGCTCATCGGCGTCGGTCAGGGGTATTTGAACTCCATCGTCGGCGAAGGAATCATGCGCGACATTCGGACTCGCCTGGTCGCACATCTTCACAAAATGCCGCTCGCCTTCTTCACTAACACGAAGACCGGCGAGATCATGAACCGCGTCTCCAACGACGTCGACAACATCGACAACGTGGTCACAGGGACCCTCACGACGATCGTCACGAACGTGGTCGTAATCGTCACGACGGTCATCGCGATGTTTCTGTGGGACTGGAGACTCGCGCTCATATCGATCGCCGTCGTCCCGCTGATGACCCTGCCGCTCTCTCCGGTGGGACGCCGCATGTACGAGATTCGCAAACTCACGCGGCAGAAACGCGACGAGATCGAATCGATCACGCAAGAGACGCTCTCGATATCCGGCATCACGCTGATCAAATCGTTCGTCCGGGAAAAGTACGAGCGCAGCCGTTTCTACAAGGCCGGAACCGATTTGATGCGGCTCGAAATCGGTCTCGCGATGGTCGGGCGGTGGTTCCTCGCTTCGATCGGCGCGATGGTCATCGTCGGCCCCGCCATCGTATGGTTCGGCGGAGGCTGGCTCGCCATCGCGGGAAGCCTCAAGATCGGCGTCATCTTCGCCTTCATCACCTACATCCAGGGCCGGCTCTACGGGCCGGCCGCGGCGCTAGCCGGCATCCAAGTGCAGATCGTCAGCGCGCTCGCCGTCTTCGAGCGCATCTTCGATTACCTCGATCTCGAAACCGAGGAGTACGCTCGCCCAGACTCCATAGCGTTGCCGTCGCTACGCGGCGACGTATGCTTCGAAGACGTTACGTTCTCCTACGGCGCCGGCCGCGATACGCTCGCGGGCGTAAGCTTGCACGTCGCACCGGGGCAAATCGCGGCATTCGTCGGTCCGTCGGGCGCCGGCAAGACGACGATCACGCAGTTGGTTCCACGCTTCTACGATCCCCAGCGCGGCCGCGTCCTCATCGACGGGCGCGACGTTCGTTCGGTCACGCTCGAGTCGCTGCGCCGCGACATCGGCATCGTGACTCAAGAGACGTACCTGTTCCACGACACGATCGCGAACAATCTGCGTTACGCGAAGCCGGAGGCGACCGACGACGAGTTGCGCGATGCCGCTCGCGCCGCGAATATCGACGATTTTATCGCGAAACTCCCGGACGGGTACGCGACCGTCGTCGGGGAGCGCGGGCACAAGCTCTCCGGCGGGGAGCGCCAGCGGCTCGCTATCGCGCGCGTGCTGCTGAAAAACCCTCACGTCTTGATTCTCGACGAGGCGACCAGTTCGCTCGACTCGCACAACGAGGCTGCGATCCAAGCCGCACTCGAGCACGTGATGCGCGGCCGTACGAGCATGGTCATCGCGCACCGGCTTTCGACGATCCGTTCCGCCGATGTCATCTTCGTCGTAGAGAGCGGGAGGATCGTCGAAAGCGGATCGCACGCCGTGCTGCTGGCGCGCGACGGCGCGTACGCGCGGCTGTACCACAAGCAGTTCCGCGACGACCCCACCACGATCGCCTAAGCCTCGTGAAGAGTCGCCCCTTCCTTTGGCTCGTCGTCGCGACGCTGCTGACCGAGTTTGCCGCCAACCTGCCGATCGGAGCGATGCCGCTTGCGCTGCTGCGCGATCGCGCACTGCCGAGCGAGATCGCACTCGCCATGGGCGGTGGATTGTTCGCGCAGTTGTTCGGAAGCATCCCGGTCGGCGCGCTCGTCGACCGCGTCGGCCGGCTCGTGACGATCCGCGCGGCCGTAGTGCTGATGGCGCTCGCGAGCTTCGGCATGGCCGCGCTACACGGCCCGCTCTGGGGCGGATTGCTGATGGCGCTGCGCGGCTTCTCGATGATGAGCTACGTCACCGCGGAGTTCGCGTACGCTAGCGAAATCGTGCCGCCCAACCGGACGGTCTCGGCGATATCGACCCTGGGTTTGATTGCGAACGTCGTCTTCGCGTTCTCGCCGGCCGTCGCGGTCTGGCTATGGCAGTCCGGTTTGCAGCGCGAGCAGTTCGCCATCGGGGGCCTGCTGACGCTCGTCGGCGGTTCCGTGCTCTGGTTTCTTCCGGCAAGACACGACGTTCGAGCCTCGCGCCGTTCGCGCCTCATCTTGATGCGTTCCGCGTGGCTTCCGGCGATGGTCTTTCTCGTCGCCGTGACGATGCAAAGCGGCGTGAACGGAACGCTGGCGGTGTTGACGTTCACGCAGCGCGGGATCGCCAATGGGGCGTTGATCTTCACTTCGATGGCGCTCGTAACCGCCGCACTGCGGTATCCGGCGGGACGCTTCGTCGATCGCTACGGACCGCGCCTCATCGCCATACCCGTAGCCGTCGCGGAGATTGCCGGCTGCCTGCTGGCCGCACGCGCGGATGCCCCAAGCCAAGTCCTGCTGGCGGGAGCGCTCCTCGGCGTAGCGTGGTCGGCCGTGGTACCGGTCGGGGTGGCGCTCTTTCTCGAGCACAGCAGCCGCGGGACCCGCGGCATCGCGATGGGCGCCTACAACCTTTCGTTCGCGATCGGAACCTCGTCCGGAGCGCTGCTCGCCGCGTTGCTCGTGAAGCTCGGCATCGGATACGAGGGCGCAATCGCCGCTTGCGCCATCGCACCGGCGATCGCCGTCCCCTGGGTCGTCTTCACGATGCGCAAAACGGCCCGATCTGCGTAGCGCGGCGGCGGCGCTTCAAGCCGGCTCGGCCGCTATCGCCATGGTCGCCGGCTCGGAGGGCACGAGCAGACGCGCGCCGGTAGCCCGGCGCACCTCGTCGACACTCACGCCCGGCGCTACCTCCCGCAGGACCAGCCCCTCGGCGGTCACGTCCATTGCCGCCATGTCGGTCACGATCTTCTGCACGACGCCGCGCCCGGTGTAAGGCAGCGTACAGTTCACCAGGATCTTGTGCTCGCCGTCCTTCGCAACGTGCTCCATCATGACGACCAGGCGCTTTGCGCCGTGTACCAGATCCATCGCGCCGCCCATGCCCTTGACCATCTTCCCCGGGATCATCCAATTTGCAAGATCGCCGCGTTCGGAGACCTGCATGGCACCGAGCACAGCGAGGTCGATATGGCCGCCGCGAATCATGCCGAACGAGAGCGACGAGTCGAAGAACGACGCGCCCGGCAGGACCGTCACCGTCTCTTTGCCCGCGTTGATCAGGTCGGGATCTTCCTGGCCTTGGTAGGGGTAGGGCCCCATGCCGAGGATGCCGTTCTCGCTCTGCAGCACCACGGAGATGCCCGCAGGAACGTAGTTCGGAATCAGCGTCGGCAAGCCGATTCCTAGATTGACGTACCAGCCGTCGCGCAACTCCTGTGCGACGCGCGCGGCGAGTTGCGTGCGAGTCAGCGCCATCTCAGTTCTCCCCCTTCAACGAATCGCCCGTAGCGGGCGCGGGGCGTGTCGTCACGCGCTCGATGCGTTTCCCTTCCGGCGAAACGCGTACGACTCGATGCACGAAGATGCCCGGCAGATGCACCTGTTCCGGGTCGATCTCGCCCGGCTCGACGAGGCGCTCGACTTCGGCGATCGTGATCTTCCCCGCCATCGCACATAACGGGTTGAAGTTGCGCGTGGCCTTGTGAAAGACGAGGTTCCCTGCGCGGTCCCCGACGCTCGCGCGCACGAGCGCAAAGTCGCAGACGATCCCTTCTTCCATCACGTACTCGCGCCCGCCGAACGCCCGCGTCTCTTTCTTGGGCGACGTCTTCGCAATCGTTCCGTCGGGATTATAACGCCACGGCAATCCACCGTCCGCGACCTGCGTCCCGACGCCGGCCGGCGTGTAGAACGCCGGGATGCCGCAACCGCCCGCGCGCAATCGTTCGGCAAGCGTACCCTGCGGTACGAGTTCCACCTCGAGCTCGCCGCTCAGATACTGCCGCTCGAACTCCTTGTTCTCGCCGACGTACGAACCGGTGGTCCGGCGGATGCGCTTGGCATCGAGCAAGACGCCCAGCCCCCAGCCGTCGACCCCGCAGTTGTTCGAGACGGTTACGAGATCGGTCGCACCTTGTTCGAGCAATGCCCCGATGAGATTGTGTGGAATGCCGTTGAGTCCGAAGCCGCCGACGGCCAGCGTCGCGCCGCTGGGGATATCCCGAACGGCCTCGGCGCACGATGCAAATACTTTCTCCATACAACGCCATCTATGCTAGGGAAACCCTCCGGGGTCCCGCTTCACGCTCCGTCGTGGGGCGCGCGGCAGCGGTTTCGACGCGACGCGCCGAAACCGACGCGGAATGCCAGGCGCCGCGCAACGAGCGGCGCGCTCAAGAAGGAGCCCCTCCCATGGCCGCTTCCACGCCGCACGACGCATCCTCCGAGGAAGAGGCGCTGATCCTCGAAGTGGTACGCGATATCGTTGCCCAAAAAGTCGCACCTCGCGCCGCCGAGATCGACGCGCGTGCCGAGTATCCGCAAGATCTGCGAGAGCTCTTCGCGCAGAACGACCTGCTCGGGATCCCGATCCCCGTCGAATATGGCGGCCTCGGCGGCTCCTTCGTTACCTACGTCAAGGTCGTTGAGGAGATCGCCAAGGCCTGCGCGTCGAGTTCGCTGATCGTCGCCGTGCAGGAGCTGGGCATGCTTCCGATTTTGATCGGCGGCAACGAAGCGCAGAAGCAGCGCTATCTCCCTAACGTCGCATCGGGGAAGTGGATCGCGGCCTACGCGCTGACCGAATCAGGCAGCGGCTCCGACGCCGCCGGTTCGATGCGCACTCGCGCCGAGAAGAAAGGCGACGCCTACGTCTTGAACGGGCAGAAGATTTGGATCACCAACGGCAGCGTCGCGGATGTCGTCTGCGTCTTCGCCGTTACCGACCCGGCCAAAGGCGCGAACGGCATCAGCGCGTTCATCGTCGAGAAGACCTTTCCGGGCTTCGTCGTCGGCAAGCACGAAAAAAAGATGGGCATTCGCGGTTCGCCGACCGTCGAATTGATCTTCGATAACTGCGAGGTCCCCGCGGCGAACCTGCTCGGGAACGAAGGCGAAGGCTTCAAGATCGCCATGAAGGTGCTCGACAAATCGCGCCCCGGGATCGCGGCGCAGGCGCTCGGTATCGCGCAAGGTGCGCTCGACTACGCTGCCGCCTACGCGCAGGAGCGCATCGCGTTCGGAAAACCCATCGGACACCAGCAGGGCGTCGGCTTCATGCTCGCCGACATGAAGACGGAGGTCGAATCGGCCCGCCTGCTGCTCTACGAAGCCGCGCGCAAGTGCGACGCAGGCGCAGCGGACGTCACGCTCTGGGCGGCGATGGCGAAATTGAAGTGCGGCGACGTTGCCATGAGCGTCACCACCGATGCCGTGCAGGTTCTAGGCGGGTACGGCTACTCGGCCGAGTACCCGCTCGAACGGATGATGCGCGACGCCAAGATCACGCAGATCTACGAAGGCACCCAGCAGATCCAGCGCTTGGTTATCTCCCGCGCGTTGGCCGGCAGAGGGAAACCGGTCAAAGCTACGCCCAATACGTAGGAAGGCACTCCCGCCGCCGTTCAGTTCCTAAAGAGGGGGACGCCACACCCGGTCGAACTTTTGAGCCTCACGTTCCGTTCTAGGACTGTGACGAACGCCTGGTCTATGGTCCGGGCGCTACTCTTATGTGAAAGGAGGAATACTCGAATGAAGAAGCTTCTCGCATCGCTCGTCGCCGCATCGTTCTTGCTGGCGGCTCCGGTCATGGCCGCAACTACCCATACCAAGACCAAAACGCACGCGGTCTCGAAATCCGGCAAACACACCAAGACGACCAAGCACACTAAAGTGACCAAGAAGACCAAATCGCCAAAGAAAGGCAAGTCTTCGAAGAAGACCACTAACGCCAAGAAGACCAAGTCGACCAAGGGCACCAAGGTCAAACACTAGTCCCCCGTTATATTCTTTCGCGTTTATCTCGAACGGCGCGGTGGCAACACCGCGCTTTTCTTAGCCGCCAAGGCCCATCGGCGTATATCCGAAGAGCGGCGGGATGTAATGTCCGGCCAAGAACGATATGACGAAGACGACGGTTCCGTACATCGCGATCTCGAGGCCACGCAGCCACGGATTGCGCCCTCCCATGCGCCCGGCTACCACACCGATGCCGAAGAGCCCGCACAGAGCGAATATCCCGCTGGCGAAGACCGCGTGTGCGAGCGGAACCCCGACGAAGTACGGGACGATCGGAATCACCGAGCCCAGCGCATACGAGCCGGCCATCGCCAAAGCCGGGAACAGACCCGACTGTTCTGCGATGCGCGGATCGATACCGAACTCGTCGCGCATCATTTCATAAAGATAGATCTCGGGGTTTTTCGTCAGCCGCGTTACGATCATCTGCGCTTCTTCCGAGCTGAAACCTTTGACCTTATAGTAAGCGACTTGTTCGGCGAACTCTTCTTGCGGATGCGCCTCCATCTCGTCGCGCTCCATATCGACGCTGGCCTGCACGACCTCGCGCTCCGATTTGGAGCCCTGGTAATCACCGACGCCCATCGAGAGCGCGCCCGCGATGAGCGCCAGCAGTCCGCTGATGATGACGGTCAGGCGCCCGCCGGACGCGATGCCGATGCCCGTTAGGATGCCCATCGTCGTGAGGATACCGTCTTTTGCCCCAAAGACGAAGTTCCGCACTGCTCGCTGGCGTTCGAGTTGCCGTCGTTGCGGCGTATCGGGGATGCGCGGTTGGACGTGCTTCCAGTCGGCCGTATCCACGTTAGGATGATCCGGCAGATTCGGTTCGTACCTCAAAGATGTTCGACCCACCAGGTAAGCATATGGCCGAAGAGCTGGCGATGTTGGGCAAGTCCCGCGATCGGGTGGAGCGTCCGCGGATAGACCATGAAATCGACGTCTTCCTTATCCGCGAGCACGAACTGCTGCAACAGCGCGATAGAGTTGGCCATATGCACGTTGTTGTCGCTCGTGCCGTGGCTGATGAGCAGAGCACCGTGCAGATTCTTAGCCGCCGTCAGCACCGAGCTTTCGTCGTACGCGCGCGGATGGTCTTGCGGGCGCCCCATATAACGCTCCGTGTAGATCGTATCGTACAAGTGCCAATCGGTCACCGGAGCGACCGCCGCCCCCGCTCTGAACAACGTCGTATGCGTGAGGGCGTACGCCGTTTCGTATCCGCCGAAACTCCATCCCCAGATCCCGATGCGCTTGGCATCGACGTATGGGAGCGAATCCAAGTAGCGCACTCCGATCACCTGCCCGAGCAGCGAACCCGGGCCGAAGTCGTGATAGAGCATACGTACGTGCACGTCGCTATTCACCTGCGATGCGGGCCCGTCGATAGAGAACACGATGAAGCCCCGGCGCGCGAGCAGTTGATGGTACAGCGCAAATTGGTAGCCGAAGCCGTCGGTCGTCGTCGGAGCCGCCGGACCGCCGTAGACGTAGACGATGACCGGGTACCGGCGATGCGGATCGAAGCGGGGCGGCACGAGCATCCACGCGTCGAGCGGACCGTACGCCGAGGGTACCTCGAACATCCGCACCGGCAGCAGCGCCGCCTGCAGCGCCGCGTTCTTCGCAGCGAGCGTCGCGAGGACTCGGCCGTCGCGCAGATTCACGAGGTCCGCCTGCGGAGGCTGGTTCACGGTCGAATGCGTATCGACGAACGTCGCGGCGCCGGGCGCCAGCCAAACGCGGTGCGTCCCCTTCGCCGGCGTAAGATCCTCCACGGAACCACCGTGGAGCGGCACCGCAAGCAACGAACGGTCTCGCCGCGTCGGATAGGCCGCCGTGACGTAGGCCACGTGCGACCTCGGGTCCGTTCCGAGCAGATTGAAGGTGCGGTAGGCTCCGGTCAGGCGGCGCAGCGCGCCCCGCGCCGCACGTTCGTAGAGCCCGAACGTACCGCCGCGATCGAGGACCCACAGGGAGGAGCCGTTCGGCAGCCACGCCGGCAGAGGTACGTCGTCGAGCCATTTCGGGTCGGACTGGGCATAGATGCTCTGCGGCGGCCGCGAGAGATCGTTCCATTCAACGACGCGCAAGTGCTTTTGGGAGCGATCCAGCAACTCGGCGAGCAGATCTTTCGAGTTCGGCTTCCATCCGAAGAACGGCAAATACTCGTCTTTCGCCCCCGCGTCGTAGAGGAGGCGGCTCGCGCCCGTTCGCAGATCCACCACGCGCAGCGTGACGCGCGGGTTGTTTTCTCCCGCGAGCGGGTAGCGCTGGTAGCTCACGGTGTTATCGTATGGCAGGAAGTCGACGATGGGAAACTCCGTTACGCCCCGCTCGTCCATCCGAAGATACGCAATCGCATTCCCGTTGGGCGACCAAGCGTAGCCGTGCGCCGTCCCGAGCTCTTCCGGATACACCCAATCGAGCTCGCCGTTGAGGATCGCGCCGCTTCGCCCACCACGGGTCACCCGCGTAATCCGCAGCCTCCGGCCGAGGTGGGCGACGTACAGGTCCGCTGCGTGGACGTAGGCGATGGCATCACCCAGCGGTGACCACTGCGGATCCCGCGCGCGGCCGGCGACCTTGCGGTCGGTGCCGGCCGCGACGTCACGTATGTAGAGCGTCCCCCGCTCGAGGTACGCGAGCGATCTTCCGTTCGGCGACCAGACGAGCGAGCCCGGCGTGCGTGCGCTCTTGCCGAACCGGGCGGGATCGATCAAGACCCGGCTGCGCCTGGAGGCAACCTCGTACAGGTAGACCGGAAGTACCGCCTTCGGGTCTTGGCCGGGCAACACGTACGCAAACGCGCGGCCGTTGGGTGCCCACACGATCCCGGACGGCAGAAAGCCCCATGGCGGGCGACCGGCAAAGACGCTGTTCAGCGTCAGGTGAAAGGCCGGGCTCGCGGCTGCAGCACCAGCGCAAGTTGAGACAAGAAGTAGGACGGCCATTATGGAGCGGCGCAGCATGATGAGGCGGAGTTCACCGCGGCGCATCGCGAATACTTGCTTGATGGCCGACCCGTTCGACGAAGCGTTCACCCAGAGCAATCCCATCGTAGTCGCCGCCACGCGTATCCGCGCCCGGCGCGACATCGATGCAGCGGCCGACGGCGCCGCGGACCCGGCCACCCGGCGCCTTGAGGACGCCGAGGCTGCACTTGCGGCCTTTGCGGAACAACTCCGATCGGGCGTCAAGCGTTTGAACGCCATCCTCGGGGAGCGCACCGGCGTCACCTTCGTGAGATTGCTCCACCCTCTCCGGGTGCGCCTGCGCTTTCGCGGCAAGCGGGTCGGGCTCGACTTGGACGAGATGCACCAGCTGGTTCGCATCAGCGGAGGCAATCTCGACGGGGAGTGGCAGTTCGATCCGAATGCCGAGGCGCCGTCGCTGATCAATCTTTCGAAGCTGTCGACGGAGAGCGGCTATGGAGAGCCGCTGACGGCGCCGAACCTCCTCAGACTCGTCGCACAGGACGCAGAGTTGCCGCGGCCGCCCCACCTCGACGCACCCGGCCCTTTGCGCTTTTGACGAGCTTCGGCGTCGGACAGATTCCGTTCACCGGGCACTCCCCACAGAGCGGCGCCCGAGCCTTGCAGATGCGGCGTCCGTGGAGGATCAACCAATGGTGAGCGTGGCGCCACTTCTCGCGCGGTAGGAGAGCGGTCACGTCTTTCTCAACCTGAAGCGGCGTCTTGCCGAGGGTTAGACCCAAGCGGTGCGCGACGCGAAAAACATGGGTGTCGACGGCAAACGCAGCCTCGCCGAACGCCACCGACATGACCACGTTGGCTGTTTTTCGCCCGACGCCGGCTAGCGACTCGAGGGCTTCCCGTTCGCGCGGAACCTCGCCGCCGAATTTCTCGGAGATGTCGCGCGCGGCTCGGACGATATTCTTGGCTTTCATGCGATAGAAACCGCAGGATTTAATCAAGCGCTGAACGTCGAGCTCGTTCGCCTTGGCCAGTTGCCGTACCGTTGGGTACCGCTCGAACAGCGCGGGCGTCGTCAGGTTCACTCGTACGTCGGTGCATTGTGCCGAAAGAATGACGGCGACGAGCAGCTCGTATGGGTTGCGGTACTCCAGAGCCGTGGCCGCGTGCGGATACGTACGTTCGAGAATCGCGAGTTCCTCGAACGCTACGGCCTTGGACACCTTTCCTACAGCAGCACGCACTCGCGCAACATCGCGATCAACGTCGTCGAGGCTCCGCGCGCGCGCCTGCGTTCGAACTCGGCCGCGCCGATTGCGCCGCACACGCGGTTTCGAATCCCATCGTACTCCGCCACATCGGCCGTTGCCAGTACGGCGGCGTTGCGGCTACGGTAGCGTTCCGCGAACCCCGTCAACTCGGCGGCCATCGTATCCTTGCCGGTCGCGTTCGCAAACCACGCGCACGTCTCCAAGAAGTACGCGACGTAGTGCGGGGGTTCGGAGGAGGCGTAGACTCCTGCGGCGCCGCGAAGCGCTTCGCGCGCCGCCCCTACCTCCCCAAGCCGCAAACGGCAACGAGCCAAGATGGAGAGTGCCAGCGCCAGCAGCGGATGGCCGATCCGCTCGAAGATCGCGCAGGCTTCTTCCGTATCCCGTACGGCGGCCTGCGTTTCATCGATCCGGTACTTGATTTGCCCGCGCGTCAGCAGCGACGAAGCGAGTTTGTACCCAAGATCGATGCGGCGGCAGATGTCGACGGCTTCGTCCGCGTACGCGAGCGCTACGGCGTGGTTGCAATAGCCATCCGTCTCGACGGCACCGAGGTTCGCAACGACCGCCGCGATCGCATGCGGGTTCTTTGCACGGCGGAAGACCTCGAGGCAGCGCCCGTAGATATCGCGCGCCTCGCCGAAGTTGCCGCGCATGTAGTAGGAACTGCCGATCGTCTGCAGGCAGCGCGCCGCATTGACTTCGTCCCCCGCACGCTCGAACGCGGCGAGCGCGTCGCGCGCCGCGCGCTCCGCCGTCGCAGGATCGGCTTGACCGTAGGCGAGCACTGCCAAGCAACGGTGGAGGCGCCCGCGGGTGGCGTCGTCGAGCGACTCTTCATGCCGCAAGCCCAGCCGCGCCAAGCGGCGGCCTTCGGCGTGGCGGCCGATGCGCCCGAGGAAACCGGCGAGATTCGCGAGCAGATCGGCACCGGCGCGCGCGTCGAGTTGTTCGGGCAGCAGCCGGCGCAACGCCAGAACGTAGTTGTCGATCTCAACCCGGTCGGCGATGAGCGATGCCTGGTACTCCGGATCGCCGCCGTCTACCGGCAGCCGCTTCGATGCCTTTGCGTAGTAGCGCGCGAAGCGGTCCCGCAGCGACTCGGCGTCATCGTCCTCTTGCAGGCGCTGCGACGCGTACGCCGCGGTCGATTGTAGCATTCGAAAGCGCGTACCCTCATTCTCCGTCGCGACGAGCGACTTGCGCTCGAGCGATCCCAAGAGCGCCTCGGTTTCACCGGGCGCCATCTCGGCAGATTTGCACACCTCGCGAACCGCCTCGACGCGACCGCCCAGCGCGAAGACCGAAAGACGCCGAAACAAGCGGCGCTCCTGCTCGGAGAGCAGCCGATAACTCCAATCGAACGCGTGGTAAAGACTCTCTTGCCGGGGGTGCGGCGCCCGCGCCGAGAGCGAGAGCACCCGCGCCGCGTCCCCAGGCTCCAAGATCTCACGCACGTGCCCCGCCACCAACTCGAGGGCGAGGGGCAGGCGATCCAGTTTGCGGCAGATCGCATCGAGCGAATCCGGATCCAGGGGCAAATCGCTATTCCCGCCAGCCCGCCTCGCTCGTTCGAGAAAGAGCTGCCGGGCATCCTCGGGCGGCAAACCGCCGACGTGGACGACGCACTCGCCGGCAATCGAGAACGGCTCGCGGCTGGTCGCGAGCACCCGGATCCGCGGAGCCGCGAGCAGCAGCCGCGCAATCGTCGAAGCGCACTCGCCCAGGAGATGTTCGCAGGTGTCCAAGAGCACCAGCGCCTCGACGTCGCGCAGATCGCGGAGCAACGCTTCGAAGGCTCCCTCGCCGGTCGCCTCCCGGATGCCGAAAACGTTCGCCAAGGCCGAGATGAGCTGCGCCGAATCGTGGAGCGATGCGAGTTCGATCAACCGCGCACCGTCTTGGCAGCAGCAGGCATACCGCTCCGCAAAACGCGTTGCCAGGCGAGTCTTACCGGCACCCGGCGGACCCACGAGGGTAGCCAGCCGGGCGCTCCGGAACGTTCGCTCCAACTTCGCTAGCTCCATCTCTCGCCCGACGAAGGTGGTGATGTAGCTCGGCATGTTGTGGCGTGCGTCGAAACGTTCGTGGTTGGCGGGCGTATCCGAGCGGTGCCCTTGCGCGACGTACCGGTTGCGTCCCGCATTCTTGGCTTCATATAGCTGGTGGTCGGCAAGTTCGACCAGGCTCGTTGGATCGCGATCGGGCACCGCGACGCCGGCGGCTACGCCCAAACTCACCGTAACACGCTCGAGCGTCGTGCTCGCGTGGTCGAGCGCGAGATTCGAGACGCTAACGAGAATGTGCCGTGCGGCCTTGCAGGCGGCCCGTTCGTCGGCACCGGGAAGCAGCATCACGAACTCCTCGCCGCCGTAACGAGCAACGAGGTCCAGCGGGCGCGGCGCGCACGCGGCGATCCCGCGCGCGATCTTCTGCAAGCACAGATCGCCGGCGACGTGCCCGTAACGCGCGTTGTAGGCATGGAAGTAGTCGACGTCGACGAGGATCAGAGCCAGGCTCTGCGCGGAGTGCGCCGCGCGGCTCCATTCGGCGGCTAAGCGCGCGTCGAAGGCTCGCCGGTTCGCGAGTTGCGTTAACGCGTCGCGCGTGGCCAGCTCCGCCAAACGCCGGTTCGCCAGGAACGCCGCCAGGTATAGCGCCGCCGTCTCGAGCGTTGCGAGAATCGCTTCACCGATGCCGGCGTCTTCGCTCTGTAAGGCGATCGCCCCGATCGAGTCGCTTCCGGCGCGTAGCGGGAATGCAGCGGTGGCATAGCCGCCGTCCTCGCCGCGGACCATCGCCCCGGCCTCGACCGCGCGCAGCAGCGACGGCCACGATGTCGGGAGCTCGCCGGTGCCCGACTCGACATCTTTGGTGTGGGAGTAGACCGGCCTAAGGCCGTCGCCCAGATCGATCACCGCCGCAAAAGAGCGAAGCGACGTGGCGCCGGAAGAGCCGGCGCGCAGCGTTTCAAAGACCTCCTCGAGCGGAGGATCGCGCGCGAGCACTCGCGCCAGATCACCCAGCAGATCGCGCGACGTCACGAACCGTTCCCATGAGCGAGCCTTTTCTTCACGCTCTCGCGCGGCACCTCAGTCGCGTAACGCAAGGCCGGCGCCCGACTTGTCGATGAGTCCGTCGTGCACCAGCGATTCGACCACGATCCCGAACTCGCCGATGCTGCGCTCACCGAGCTTCGGCTCCAACTCGCGGTGGAGATCGAGCAGGCTCACGCGTTGCCCCGGCGGCAGCGCTCGCAGACGGTCGACGATGCGCCCGCGTACGTAACGGGTGCTCCGCTCGAACGGAACGATCTCTTGCGGTGCGCGCCTGCGCGGATGGCGGCGCCGTGCCGCATCGAGGCGTGCGGCGTCGATCGGGGCGGCGGCGCACGCCGTTCGAATCGGGCAGATCGAGCACTTCGGCGCGCGCGCCGTGCAGATCGCCGCACCCAGGTCCATCAAACCAGAATTCCAGGCGTGCCCTCGCCCCTTCGGCACGAGCGCGCGTGCATCGGCATCGAGCGTTCGCGCGCTGGCGCTCGGCGGATACTCGAGGCCATATAGCCAGCGGTGGACGACGCGGCGAACATTCGTATCGATCGCAGCATCGTCGAGATCGAAGGCAAACGCGCGGACGGCGGCGGCGGTATACGCTCCGACTCCGGGTAAGGATCGCAGCGACGCCTCGTCGGATGGCACCGCCCCGCCGAATCGTTCCATCAGCGTCCGGGCCAGCAATTTGAGACGGACGGCACGCGAATTGTAGCCGAGCCCCTTCCACATGCGCACCACGTCCGCGGTACTCGCCGTTGCCAGCGACTCCAAGCTCGGGAACCGGTGCACGAAGGCTTCGAACGCCTGCAGCGCGCGGTCGACCTGCGTCTGCTGGAGCATGAGCTCGCTCACCAGCACGCGATATGGGTCGCGCGTCTTGCGCCACGGCAGGTGCGCGCGGCCGCACCGGCCGTACCAGGCCAGGAGCAGCCGATGCAACCGCGGGTGGCTCACGAACGAACGCGCGCGATCGCCAGGCCGATGCGGTGGATGCCTTCGGCAATCTCGATGCGAGGCACCGCCGTAAGCGCAAGCCTGAGGTTGTGGTCGCCG
This sequence comes from bacterium, assembly GCA_021781595.1. Classification (GTDB taxonomy): domain Bacteria; phylum Vulcanimicrobiota; class Vulcanimicrobiia; order Vulcanimicrobiales; family Vulcanimicrobiaceae; genus JAJYFL01. The sequence goes on from JAJXWN010000002.1 coordinate 18,677, forward strand.
CCGGAGTTCGCGTAGAACGCCTCGCCGAAGAGAAACGAGGCGCCTTGCCGTTCCGACGCATCGAGCAGCGGCCGCGCGCGGATCTCGCGTGGCGTCGTCACCCACAAGTAGAATCCTCCACTAGCTTTGCTCGTCCGAAAGGTCGCCGGCCAGTACGCGGCAATCGCTTCGTCGGCGATAGCGCGCCGCGCGAAGAGTTCCTCCCGCAGCTGCGCGACGTGAGCGTCGTATCCGGACTGCAGGTAGTCGCGGATGGCCGCCTGCACGTAGAGACTCGTGGCCATGTCGTGCGCCTGCTTACGCAGCAGCAGCCGCTCGAGAATCGTCCGCGGCGCAGAGAGCCAGCCGACGCGAAGGCTCGGGGCGATCGTCTTGCTGAACGTGCTCAAATAGACGACGTAATCGGGAGCCAAGCCGACGAGCGGAGGGCTTTCATTTCTCGCAAGCTCGCCGTAGGGGTCGTCCTCGATGATCGGGATCCCGGCACGGCGCGCCACGGTCACCAGCCGTTCGCGCCGGTCGGCGTTCATCGTCGCGTTCGTTGGATTGTGGATCGACGGCATCGTGTAGATGAAGCGCGGGCGGCGCGTGCGCAGGATCGCCTCCACGTGGTCGACGCGCATGCCGTCGTCGTCGAGCGGCACCGGAATGGCTCTCAACCCGCAGATCTGAAAGATTTGCAGCGCGCCCGGATAACTAGGCGTCTCGACGATGATCTCGTCGCCCGGCTCGGCGAGACTCTGTGCGACGATCATGATGCCCTGCGTCGAGCCGGTCAGCACGATCACATCTTTGGCTTGCGTGCGCGCGCCGCGAGCCGTCATGCGATGCGCGATCGCCGCGCGCAGTGGCTCGTACCCCTCCGAATCACCGTACGAGAGCACGATGCGCGGATCGGCAGCGACGCGCGAGAAACACTTCGCGAGTTCGGGGAGCGGCGACGGTTCGTCGGGCGCTACGCCTTGCACGAACGAGATGCGCCCAGGCTCTTGCTTGGCGGCGAGCTCGCCAAGCACCATGGGAAACTCGCCCACGCGCCAGGGCGGCAGCGTCACCCACCAGGGAACGGCGGCCGAGCGCTCCGGCTGCCCGGCGCGCAGCGTCGGCACGACCCGCGAACCCGACCCGACCCTCTGCTCGATCAAACCGTCGGCCACCAGCTCGCGATAGGCGCGCACGACGGTGCTCCGGTTGACGCCGAGCCGGACCGCCAGCGTACGCTCAGGCGGCAGGCGCGTCGATTCGGGAAGCGTCCCTGCGAGGATGGACTCGCGCAGACCTTCGTAGATCTGCCGGTAGAGGGGAACGATGCTGTTCCGGTCGAGCGGCGGAAGCGCACCAGGCCATCCAATCTTGGACATTCCCACCCAATTTCGCCTGATTGGCTGGTTTCACCCCTACTTTGGTCCGCTCCGCAACGCATACGGATTGCTAAGATGAACGTGGATTGGAGTGCCGAACGATGCGCGCAGTGCATCGTCGTCGCAGTAAGGAGCGGACATTGGCTGAACATCAGGTTGACGCGGTCGTCATCGGCGCCGGACCCGGCGGATACCATGCGGCGATTCGTCTGGGACAACTCGGCAAGAGCGTCATCTGCGTCGACCGCGACGAGGCCGGCGGCGTATGCCTCAATTGGGGCTGCATCCCGACGAAGGCACTGCTCCACGTCGGCGAAATCGCACGGCAGATCTCGCATGCCGACGCGCTGGGCCTCAAGGTCGCAGGCCTGCAAATCGACCGGGAAGGCGTCGCGGCATTCAAGGCCGGCGTCGTCGCAGCGAATGTCGGCGGCGTCAAGACGCTCTTCAAAGCCAACAACGTGCAGTTCGTGTACGGCGAAGCGTCCTTCAAGAGCGCCAGCGAGATCCTCGTCAAGAAACGCGGCGGCGGCGAGACGACGATCGCCGCGCAGTACGTCGCGATCGCAACGGGATCGGCTCCCGTCGACGTGAAGGCGTGGCCGCGCGACGGAGAGGTGATTTTGAACTCCGACGATGCGGTTCAGATGAAGCGCATCCCAAGAAACCTCCTCGTCATCGGCGGCGGCGTCATCGGCCTCGAGTTCGCGACCGTGTACACGCGCCTGGGCGCGAAGACGCTGGTGATCGAGGCGCTGCCACAGATCCTTACCGGCATCGACGCCGAGATCGGCAAGACGCTCGGGCGCATCCTCAAGAAGCAGGGCGTGGAGATCATGCTCGATACCAAGGTCGGTACCGTCGACAAGAGCGGTAAGAACGCGAAGGTCACCTTCAACGGTGCCGGCACCGGCGGTAAGGACGAGACGCGCGAGTTCGATATGGTGCTCGTCGCGGTCGGGCGGCGCCCGGTAACCGACGGACTGAATCTCGCTGCCGCGGGCCTCTCTACGAACGAGAAAGGATTCATCGACGTCGATGCGCAGAGGCGCACGAAGGTCGCCAACATATTCGCTATCGGCGACGTAACGGGCGCCCCGATGCTCGCTCACAAAGGCATGAAAGAAGGCGTCGTCGCGGCGGAGGTGATCGGCGGCGACAAATCCGCCGCGTTCGATCCGGTTGCGATCCCGAACTGCGTCTACACCGACCCGGAGGTTGCGACCGTGGGCCTATCCGAAGAGGAGGCAGCAGCGCAAGGGTACGAGCTGCGCATCGGCAAGTTCCCGCTTGCCGCGAGCGGCCGCGCGCGCACGATGAACGAGACCGACGGCATGATCAAGCTCGTCGGCGACGCAAAGACCGATCTGTTGCTCGGCATGCACGTCGTGGCGCCGCAGGCGGAATCGCTCATCGGCGAAGGCGTGATCGCGCTCGAGATGGGCGCAACGCTCGAAGACATCGGCCTTTCGATCCACCCGCACCCGACGCTGACCGAAGGCATCATGGACGCGGCCGAAGCGGCGCACGGCAAAGCGATTCACATCGTTAACGCGAAGCCCAAAGCCGCGGCCACGCCACGCTAGGGAGGAGGGCGATTTCAGGCAGTAGCCTTTTCCCACGGATGGGAAAAGGCGGGCGTCCCGCGCGTAGGGGAACCTGCCGCCCAACCAATAGCGCCGGCAGCCGCGCGGCTGGGAAACAATGAAATGAACGGGACGAAACCGGCCCGGTTGTTAGATCTAGGATTGCGCCCGTACCGCGAGGTGTGGGATCTGCAGCGTGCCGCCCACGAACGCGTTTCGCGCGGCGAGGACCCCGACACGTGGATCTTCGTCGAACACGCGCCGGTGATAACGCTCGGCCGCAAGGCGAAGCGCGGGAACGTTTTGGCATCGCCGGAGTTATTGGCCGCGCGCGGTGTGGATATCGTCGAGATCGAACGTGGCGGCGATGTGACCTATCACGGACCGGGGCAGATCGTCGTCTATCCGATCCTCAAACTCGCGCGGTTTCGGGAAGTCGTTCCGCTGGTACGCGCGCTCGAAGGCGCGGCGATCGGCGCGTGCGCATCGTTCGGCGTTACGGCCGAGCGCTGGAGCGAGCACGCCGGCGTGTGGGTGGGGCGCGATCAGATCTGTGCGATCGGCTTAGCCGTGCAAAAGATGACGACGCTGCACGGGATCGCGCTGAACGCGTGCACGCCGCTGGATTACGACAGGCTCATCACTCCGTGTGGCCTGGCCGAGCGCGGAATCACGAGTCTGACCCGCGAAACCGGAAGAAACGTGAGCGTAGGCGAAGCGAAGGCGGCTCTGCTCGCTTCGCTCTCCACCACATTCAACGTGCGATTCGAACCGCCCGCAGAGGTTGCGTGCGCGTGACGAGAGTAGAGCCCGCCGCCGAACGCATCCCGAAACCGCACTGGTTGAAGGTGCCGCTGCCTCATGGCGACGAGTACGAAAGCGTCAAGGCGAAGGTCAACGCCCTCGCGCTCAACACCGTGTGCAAAGAGGCGAGATGCCCGAACCTCGCCGAGTGCTGGGGCGCGGGAACCGCGACCATCATGATTCTCGGCGATACCTGTACGCGCGGCTGCCGCTTTTGCAACGTGAAGACCGGCAATCCGAAAGGCTTCGTCGACTGGCTCGAACCGGCGCGCGTCGCAAACGCAGTGCGCGATCTCGGCTGGAAGTATCTAGTCGTGACGGCCGTGGACCGCGACGATCTTCCGGACGGGGGCGCGCTGATCTTCGCGAACACGGTGCGGGCGATTCACGAACGCGTTCCGGGAAGTAAGGTCGAGATCCTCACCGGCGACTACCGCGGCGATCTCGCAGCGCTCGACATCGTGCTCGATGCGGCGCCGGATGTTTTCGCTCACAACCTGGAGACGGTGCGCCGGTTGACGCCGCGCGTGCGGGACAAGCGCGCGAATTACGATCAGTCGCTGCGCGTGCTCGCCCATGCCAAGAAACGCGCACCCGCCGGCTTCACGAAGACCTCCCTCATGATCGGCCTCTCCGAGACCGACGAAGAGATCGAGGCGGCCATGGAGGATGCGCGCGGCGTAGGCGTCGACATCCTCACCATGGGCCAGTACCTGCAGCCGACCAAGAAGCACCTCGCCGTGCATGAGTTCGTAACGCCGGAGAGATTCCGCCGCCTCGGGGCTCTGGCGAAGTCCAAAGGCTTCCACCAGGTGGTTTCGAGCCCGCTCTCGCGCAGTTCGTACCACGCCGAACAAGCCTTCCGCGCTTAATGGAAACGTGCTTGCCTCCGACAGCCTCCTAGGAGCCTAATGACGGGATTTTTTCTTCGGCGGCCGATCTTTGCAGCCGTATGCTCTCTCGTTATCCTGATTGCCGGTCTGATCGCCATTCCGACCCTGCCGGTCGCCCAGTATCCGCAGATCGCGCCGCCGACGGTGACGGTAACCGCAAACTACATCGGCGCGAGCCCCGAGGCCGTCGAGACTTCCGTAACGACGCCGCTCGAGGAGGCGATCAACGGCGTCCAAGGGCTGCGCTACATCTCGTCGACGAGCGCGCAAGGCGTGTCGACGATCACCTGCACGTTCGATCTGGGCCGGAACCTGGATATAGCGGCGACCGACGTGCAGAATGCCGTGCAAACGGCGCTGGGCCGCCTTCCCAACGAGGTGAAGCAGACCGGCATCACCGTCAGCAAGAACTCCGGGACCTTCACGATGGGCCTGGCGCTCACCTCGAACAACGCCAAGTACGATACGCTCTTTCTCAGCAACTATGCCGAGTTGAACATCGTCAACGTCCTCAAGCGCGTGACCGGCGTGAGCGACGTGAGAATTTTCGGGCAGCGCCGCTACGCGATGCGTATCTGGCTAGATCCGCACGCGCTGGCGGCACGCGGCCTAACGGCCGGAGACGTGGTAACCGCACTCCAGCAGCAAAACGTCCAAGTGGCGGCGGGCAGCATCGGCTCGGCCCCCGAACCCCGCACGCAGTCCTACACGCTTACGGTCAACGCCGCCGGGCAATTGACCGACCCCAAACAATTTCGAAACATCATCCTGCGCAGCAACCCCTACGGGGGCTTCACGCGCCTCGGTGACGTAGCCCGCATACAACTCGGAGCGGAGGATTACTCATCGTTCATACGGTTCGACGGCAATAGCAACGTCGTCGGGCTCGGCGTCCTACAACTGCCCACCGCAAACGCGCTGACGGTTTCGAAGAGCGTGCTGGCGAAGATGGCCGAGCTCTCGAAGAGTTTCCCGGCCGGCGTCCACTATCAAGTCGCGTTCGACTCCACGTCGTTCGTGCGCGAGTCGATTAAAGAAGTCGTCACCACGCTCGTGCTCTCGATCGTCCTCGTCGTGCTCGTTATCTTCTTGTTTCTCCAGGACCCGCGCTCGACGCTCATCCCCGCTGCAACGATCCCCGTGTCGCTCATCGGCACGTTCTTCGTGATGAAACTTTTCGGCTTCACGATCAACACGATCACGCTCTTCGGGTTGACGCTCGCAACGGGACTTGTAGTCGACGATGCCATCGTCGTCATAGAAAACATCGCGCGCTTCGTTCAGGAGAAGAATCTGCGCGGCATCGAGGGCGCGGGCGCGGCGATGCGCGAGATTCAGAGTGCAGTCGTGGCTTCGTCGCTCGTACTGCTTGCGGTTTTCATTCCGGTCGCTTTCTTTCCGGGCACGACCGGGCAGCTCTACAAGCAGTTCGCGCTGACGATCGCCGCGTCGATCACGATCTCGCTCTTCGCCGCGCTGACGCTTGCGCCGGTGCTTTCCGCGCGGCTGCTCCGGTCGCGCGGGGAGTCCGAGCACGGTTTCTTCGGTTGGTTTAACCGCGGGCTGCACGGCTTCCGCCGGATGTACGGCGTCCTGCTTCCCAAGTTCTTCAAGCGACGCTGGGCCGTCTTCGGAGTCTTCGCCATCGCGCTGCTGGCGACCGGATGGCTCTTCAAAACGACGCCGACCGGGTTCATCCCCAGCGAAGATCAGGGCTACTTCATCGTTCTGGTACAGGCTCCCGAAGGGAGCTCGCTCGCAGACGAACGCCGTATCGCCATCAGAGCGGAGCGTATCGTTCGCGGCACCCCCGGCGTAAGCCACGTCTTCGACATCGGGGGCTTCAGCTTCGCAGGAGCGGGGCCCAACCGCGGCATGATGTTCGTACGGCTGAAGCCGTGGTCGCAGCGAAAGAGTTTCGCCGAATCGATGACGGGCATTCTCTATGCGGGTCCGCACGCATTGATGCCGCGCTTCCAAAAGGAGATTCCCGGCGCGCAAGTCCTCGCGTTCAACCCTCCGGCGATAAACGGCGTCGGAAGTTTCGGCGGCTTCCAATTCGAGTTGGAAGACCGCGGAAACGTAGGCCTGCCGGCGCTCATGAAGACGGCTTCCAAATACATGGCACTCGGGAATCGCCCCGGTACGCCGCTTGCGCAGGTTTTTACCCAGTTTCGCATCAACTCGCCGCAGCTTCAGGTCGACGTCGACCGCAACAAGGCAACGGCCATCGGCGTCTCGCTTACCGATCTCTTCGACACGATGCAAACCGAGCTCGGGTCGGTGTACGTCAACGACTTCGATTATCTCAACCGCTCGTACCGCGTCTACGTGCAAGCCGATACCAAATACCGCGACCGCGTCAGCGCGCTCAACGGGCTCTATGTCCGTTCGAGCTCGGGCGGGATGACGCCGGTCGGCGCCCTCGTGAACGTGCGCCGCGTCCTCGCCCCGCCGATCATCACCCACTACAACCTCTTTCGCTCGATCGAGATCAACGGCAACGCGAAACCCGGGTACGGTACCGGGCAAGCGATCCAAGCCATGCAGCAGATCGCCAAGAAAGTAGATCCGCCCGGCGTAGGCTACGAATGGTCGGGGCTCTCGCTCGACGAGATCCAATCGGGCGCACAGAGCGTACTTATTTTCTCCCTCGGGCTAGTCTTCGTGTTCTTGGTGCTCTCGGCACAGTACGAGAGCTTCGTCGACCCTCTGATCGTTATCTTAGCCGTACCGGCCGCGCTGCTGGGCGCGCTGCTCTTCATGAACTACCGGATCGCGATGGGGCATGCCGGCTTCCCCTTCATCTTGCTGGCAGGCGACCCCAACCTTTCGCAGGATGCCTACGCCCAGGTCGGTTACGTCATGCTCATCGGACTCGCGTCCAAGAGTGCGATCCTGATCGTCGAGTTCGCCAACCAGCAACTCAGGCAAGGCGCCGACGTGGTGACGGCCGCGCTCCGCGCCGCGCAGACGCGGCTGCGCCCCATCCTGATGACCTCGATCGCCTTCGTCATCGCGGTTCTTCCCCTGGTCTTCGCCTCGGGGGCCGGGAGTGCCGCGCGCCATTCGCTCGGAACGGTCGTCTTCGGCGGCATGCTGGTCTCGACGGCGCTGAACCTCGCGATCACTCCGGTCCTCTACGTCATCGTGAAGTCGATCGCGTTACGTCTCAAGCGGCGAAAACCCACCCCTGCCGCAACCATCCCGCCGGCCGAAGGCAGGGTTTCCCAGCCGTAAAGCGGTAGGTACGCGTTCACCTGGGACTGATATTTTTAATAGGCTGTCCCCGCTGTCTTGGAGATCGATATGGTTCGTACCTTACTTCGTGCGTCGACGGCCATGGTGTTAGCCGTCACGATCGGCATGGCTGCGGCACCAGCCGCGTTGGCGGACACCGGCGCGGCGCTATCGAGCGGCGTCGTTCAATCCGCGAACGTCGCCATCAAGAATGCCATGACCGCTCAAACTCACAAGGCGGACCGGCCGGCGCTGCCCGGTGGTACGCTCGCACAGGTTCCTCCGGTCCGGCAACAACCCGTCAGCCAGCAACAGCTCGGCCTGCCGACCGGCTTCACCTACACGTTTGATCTCTCTATCGCCAAACCGTTCGGCGACATCGGAAGCAAGACGGGCTGGCTCCCGGGCGGCATGGACGTGGTGGCCGGCTACGGCTTCGACCCGACCACGCGCATCGTCGCAAATTACTACGAGCTGCAGCACTATCCGGCCGGCTTCAACAGCGGCGTGAAGCCGTTCTACATTCAAGGCCTGCCGAATGGCGCGCCCGTTGACTTGGCGCAGTTGCACCCCCAGATCGACGTCGCGACCAAGGACCGCTTCGTCCTGCTCAATCTAGAGAAGTTGTTCTTGATCAAACTCAACGGCGGGAAGGTCATACCGCTGGTCGTCACGCCGACCTACGTCGCGCGCTGGTCGAAGATCGCGTCCTCCCCGAGCAACAATGACATCGTAGCGTTCGAGCACAACGGATATCCGGTCTATGGCGTGCACACGCGCACGGCGCAGGTCGAATCGATCGCGTTTACGCTGCCGTTCTTGAAGACGCCGAAGATGTTCGGCACATTCACCGTCGCGCCGTCGTGGCTAGTTCACACGGCCGGGCTCAACCAAGACAATCACGTGCAGTTGTACCAGATTCTCTACCTCGAGTACAACCCAACGCCGACGACCAAATTCTTCTTCGAACCGCAGAGCTCGCGCGACTATCTACCGGCCGACCCGTACGCCCAGCACTTGATGGCGTACTTCCTGGGCGTCTCACACCGCATCGGCAATGCCGGATTCGTCCAGTTGGTTCTCAACAGCGGTGGACCGACAAATTACAGCCCGTACGGCGTCTCGGCTCTGTACTGCCAGCAGGCGGGGAACTGCGCGAACACCACGGTTCCCGCAGTCGGCGGTTTGAAAGCGACGCAATTGCAAATCCAATTCGGCATCGGCTCGCCGAGCGTGATCCAATTCTAATGATGGGATACTGCGCTATGTTGAAAAACCTCATCCGACCGCTTGCGGTCCTCTCCGTATTCGCCTTAGCCGCCTGCGGCGGCGGCGGAGGCACGGCGCCCACGCAAAGCGTGATCCCGCCGAAGACCGGCGGCACGGGTCTCTTCGCCACCATGGTCGGCGTCGGTGACAGCCTCACGGCCGGCTATCAATCCGCCGGCATCGTCGGCGTTGCGTCGAGCAACCCGCTCTCGATACTGCCCGGCAACCTCGTGCCGCCGACTCAGGAGAACGGCTGGTGGACGCTTGCCTACGAGCAAGCCACCGGCACCTCGGCAGCCGCGATGGCCAACCCGGCGACATCGGTGCTTCCGCTCATCAACGGGCCCGGCCTAGGAGGTCAGCTCATCCCGGTTTCGCCGGCTATCTCGCCGGTCGGCTTCGCTCCGTCGCATCCGGGCTGCGATCCCTTCAACCAAGAGGCATACCAGCTGAGCACGGCCCTTTCGGTGGTGCGCGCCAACCCAAACGCCACGATCCTCGACGTCGCGGTTCCCGGCCAGACCGCCCATGAAGCGCTCTACGAAGTCGCGCCCTTGACGGGACCGCCGCCAAGCATGGTGGGCACGGCACCGAACATCTCCTGCCCGCCGTATCCGAGTTCGGCGACCGACCCGACAGCGGGCGGCCTCCAACAGCTCGTCCAAGGCGAGAGCAGCCTCTTCTACCCCATCCTGGGCGGTTTTGCCGGCAAGATCCAAAACCTCGACCAGGTCGACGCCGCAGCGGCGCTGCACCCGACGCTGGCCACCGTCTGGCTTGGCGCAAACGACCTGCTGAAGTTCACCTTCTCGGGCGGCAATCCGGTCGCGACCGATTCGCCCGCGCAGATGCAAACCGACATTACGCAGACGATCGAGCGCCTGCAAAATGCCGGCGCCAAAGTCGTCGTTGCGAACCTGCCGGATATCCTCATCACCCCGCAGTTCTTTCAGGGCGGCGTGCCCGCCAACCCGGCGCAGCAGTGCCTCGTGCGCAGCTATGTCTTCTGCGGCCTGCTCCAAGCCTTCCTAAGCCAAGGTTTGCCGCCGGCAAACGCGCAAGCGGCGGCCGCACAGTATACCGGATATCTGCAGACGGCCTATAGCGTCGGTCCCAACGGGTACCTCACCGAGAGCGGATTCTTCGCCTTTCTCTCGCAGATTGCTCACGGCGTGCAGCAACCCGTCCTCGACCCGAACGGTAAGGGCTCCGGTCTCGGCGGCGTCTACCTGACGGATGCTTTCGCCGCACAAGTCCAGGGCCTGAATACGGCCTACAACGCGTCGATAGCGGCGGCGGCACAAACCACCGGCGCGCCGCTCGTCGATATCCACGCGCTCTTCGCGGGCATCCTGCAAGCCGGCGGCGTGCCGATCAACCCGCCGAAATGCTGCAGTCTCGTTCTCGGCGGTGGACTTCTCAGCTTCGACGGCCTGCATCCGTCGGATACCGGATACGCGCTCCTGGCAAATGCGTTCATCGGAACGATCGACCAGGCGTTCGGCGCTACGGTTCCACCGCTCAGCCAAGCGCAGATCGGTGCAATCTACGCTACCGACCCGTACGCTCCGCACTAACGAGCCTATCGGTTAGAGATCGAAGAGGGCGCCCGCGGGCGCCCTCTTCGATCTCTAACCGATAGGCCGATCAGGCGTAGACGCCGCGCAGTTTCAGCGACTGCACGACGCGATCGATCGCGATCATGTAGGCCGCCGTGCGGTAAGGCACCTTGTACTGGTTGACGATCTTACGCATCTCGTGGAAGTTGACGAGTAGCGTATCCTCGAGGCGCTCGTTGACCTCCGCCTCCTTCCAGAAGTAGCCCATACGGTCTTGGACCCACTCGAAGTACGAGACCGTGACGCCGCCGGCGTTGGCCATGATATCCGGAATCACGACGATGCCCTTCTTGTTGAAAATACGATCGGCCTCAGGGGTAGTCGGCCCGTTCGCGCCCTCGACGATCAGCTTGGCTTTGACGAGGTTCGCGTTTTCCGTATTGAGCTGTTTTTCCAGCGCGGCCGGCACGAGCACCTCGCAATCGCTGACGAGCAGCTCGGCGTTGCTGATGCGATCGCCGCCGTCAAAGCCTTCGAGCGAGTGGTGCTCCTTGGCCAGAGCAAAAGCTTTCTCGACATTCAGCCCTTGGGCGTTGTAGTAGCCGCCCGTAATATCCGAGATGCCGACGACCTTGCAGCCACGCTCGGCAAAGAGCTTGGCCGCGTACATACCGACATTGCCGAAGCCCTGCACGACGACGCGCACTTCCTCTGGGCGAAGGTGCATGTTCTCCATCTCGTCGAGAGCGCAGATCGTCACGCCGCGCCCGGTCGCTTCGACCCGCCCGCGCGAGCCGCCGATTGCCAGCGGTTTTCCGGTAACGACGCCCGGCGTATTCTGGCGCATATGCATCGAGTACGTATCCATGAACCACGCCATGACCTGCGGCGTGGTGTTGACGTCGGGCGCCGGAACGTCTTTGTCGGGGCCCACGACCTCGACGAGCTCCGCAGCGTACCGCCGCGTGATGCGCTCGAGCTCGTTCATCGACAACGTCGCCGGGTCGCAGGTCACGCCGCCCTTGGCGCCGCCGAAGGGGAGGTCGACGACCGCACACTTCCAGGTCATCCAGAAGGCAAGCGCGGTCACTTCGTCGAGCGTTACGCCGGGGTGGTAGCGGATACCGCCCTTGCCGGGTCCGCGTGCAAAATTGTACTGCACGCGATACCCGGTGAAGACTTCAAATCCACCGGTATCCCGCTGGAAGGGGATCGAGAAGATAATCTGGCGCGACGGGTGCGTCAAGATCGCACGCATCGACGCGTCCAGTTCGAGTAGGTCCGCAGCTTCGTTGAAATACGCGATGGCGTCGCCGAATACCGAGACGTCGCGCACGGCAGTGGTCATAAAACGATATAGCCTCCAGAAAAGTCCAAACCCGGTACCTTTGCGGCGAGCGCCCCGATTTCCCTATCGGTACTGCGCGCGCGTCGAACGGCCCAGGGGCTAGGCCGCTCTTAGACGCTGAAGCGGAAGTTGACGACGTCGCCCTCACGCATGACGTACTCCTTGCCCTCGGAACGGACGCGGCCGGCGGTACGAAGCGCGTCCATGGTTGCGTACTTCACGTAATCGTCGTACGACACGATCTCCGCGCGAATGAAGCCCCGCTCGATATCGCTATGGATCTTCCCGGCAGCCTGCGGCGCCTTGCTTCCTCGTGTGATCGTCCAAGCCCGCGCCTCCTTCTCTCCGGCGGTCAGGAACGTCATCAAACCGAGCAGATCGTAGGCGGCCACGATGAGATCGGCGAGCCCGCTGCGGTCGATGCCGATCTCGCGGCAGAACTCTTGCGCCTCCTCCGGCGACAGCCCGGCGAGCTCCGCCTCGACCTTACCGCAGATCGTAACCGTGCGGCCGCCCTCGGCGGATGCAATATCGCCTACCCGCCGGACCAAGGGGCCAGGGTGACCGATCTGCGCTTCGTCGATATTCGCAACGTAGAGCAGCGGTTTGGCGGTCAACAGGAACGATTCCGCAGCCACCTCGGCCTCGGGCGTCCCGAGAGCGAACGTTCGCGCGGGAACGTTCTGCTCCAGACCCGCAATGAGATTCTTCGCGGCCTCAACCTTAGGGCGCAGTTTTGGGTTGGCACGCGCCTCGCGTTCGATCTTCTCCAGGCGTTTGCGCAGCGTTGCAAGATCGGCCAGGGCCATCTCGATGCCGACGATCTCGATGTCCCGCGCGGCGTCGGGACCGCCCTCGACGTGGGTGACGTTGTCGTCCTCGAAGCAGCGCACCACCATCGCGATGGCGTCGACTTCGCGGATGTGGCTCAGGAAGGCGTTCCCGAGGCCTTGGCCGGAGCTGGCCCCTCGTACCAGCCCCGCGATATCCACGAAGCGCACGGTCGCCGGAACCACGCGTTCGGAGTCCAGCAGCCGCTGCAGGACGGTCAGGCGCTCGTCGGGGACGGGCACCTCGCCGATATTCGGCTCGATGGTCGCAAAAGGGTAGTTAGCGGCGAGCGCTTGCGCCGACCGCGTCAGGGCGTTGAAGATGGTCGATTTGCCGACGTTGGGCAAACCTACGATTCCGCATGAAAGAGCCATGATGAACCGCCCTCCGTTCGGCCGGGCTCGCCCGCTTCCCTCGGAATGGAAAGGTGCGCGACGCGTAGGATAGAGTAGCATGCGCCAGATGAAGGTTGACAAGCTCGGCATCGACCTGCTTACGCATGATCCGGTGGTGATCCTCAAGGATACGGACGGCAAGCGCTTCCTGCCGATTTTGATCGGTCCGTTCGAAGCGACCGCGATCGCACTGGCTCTGGAAGGTGCCCCTGTCCCTCGCCCGCTCTCCCACGATCTCATGCGCGCGATCCTCGACACGCTCGAAGCGCACCTCGAACAGGTCATCATCCACGATATCCGGGAATCGACGTTCTTCGCGAAGCTCATCGTGCGCGCCGACGGCGAACTGCAAGAGATCGACGCGCGCCCGTCCGATGGTATCGCCCTCGCGCTGCGGATGCACGCGCCGATCTACGTCTCGGACAAAATCGTGCTGGAGGAATCCGCGCCCGACAAGAATGGCGACGACATCGAATTCGAGCGCTTCAAGAAATTCATCGACGACCTCAAGCCATCCGACTTCGAGCGCTAGCGCGACCGCTCGCGCGCAACTAGTGTGCTGAACCATAATTGCCGTGACATGATCCAGCGAGGGATTTTTCGTCGGGGCGAGACGCGAAGAGGGAGCAACGCCGTAGCGTTATGCCCGATGAGCAACGAAACCCCGGTGGAACGGACCCGCTGGGCATGTTGCGACAATCATGGCTCAGCACACTAGATATCCCATTGCCAGATGTTGTACCACGGAGTCGACGTGGGATTAGCCTTGAAATGCCGAAGGTCGACCGAGCGTACGACGAGCCTGCGCAGCTGGTAGAGCGGGATGTACGGTACCGTAGCGTGGATCAAGCGTTCGGCGCGACGGTAGATCGCCGCGCGTGCGCGCGCTGCATCGGTCGCCAAACCGGCTCGCTCCAGCGCATCCAATTTGTGGTTGCAGTACCCGTAAACGTTCTGGCCCCGAGGGTACCAGCGGTCACATCCAAGATAGACCAGATTGTTCGGGTCCCACGCCAGCGTCGTCGAATAATCGGCAAAATCGTATCTCCCCGTAAAGATGGGACCGTCGTAGGAGAAAATCGTATTGTAGGGATAGGTCTTGAGGTGCAGCCGCACCCCGATCGCCGCGAAATACTGCTGCAACTGTAACGCCGCCAACCGGATGTTCGACGACCCGGCGATGACCGCGATGTCGTAGTCCAGCCGCACGCCGTTCTTGGCACGCACTCCGCCGGGTCCGCGTTTCCAACCCGCGGCATCGAGCATGCGGTTAGCCGCGGCCGGATCGTACCGGTACGGCGGAAGATCGAGGTACCCGATCGCGGTGGACGGCTCTACGGCACCGGTCGCCTCACCGACGCCGTGCGTCAACTTGCGCGCGAGGGCCCGGTAGTCGATCGACATCGCGAGGGCCATGCGCACGGTCAAGTCCCCGAGCCCAGCATGGCGCTCGTTCATCACCAACACGTTTTGCGCGTTCCATGGAACGGTCTCGACGGCCGCTCCGGGTATGCTCTCGTACTGTTCGTAGAGCGCGGCCTGCGGAGCGGTGATGAGATCGATCTGGTGGAGCCGCATTTCGTCGAGCATCGTTTCGTCGTTGGGGATCACGTAGAAGACGATCTTTGCAAGCCGCGGACGGCCTTTGAAATAATCGTCGTTACGCGCCAGGACGATCTCGCGGCCGCGCTCCCACTTCACGAATTTGAACGGCCCCGTGCCGATCGGCGCCGAGTCGAACGGAACGCGGTCGATCGAGCGGTACTTCGCCAGAATGTGGGCCGGCAGAATCGGCTTTCCGCCCTCCTGAAGCGGCGTAAAAAACAAGCTGACGAACGGCGGGTAGCGGCGTTTCAAGTGCACCACGACCGTGTAGGCGTTCGGCGTATCGATCGACGCCACCCGATCGTAGCCCTCGCGGTACAGCGTGTCGTTACGCGGATTGACGACGGCTTCCCACGAAAACTTCACGTCGCGCGAAGTGAACGGTGCGCCGTCCTGCCACTTCACGCCGTGGCGCAGGTGGTAGACGTACGTCTTGCCGCCGGGCGATATGCCGCCATCGGCCAGCGTCGGCACCTCGGTCGCCAGATCGCCAACCAGCCGCCCACGATCGTTCGCCACCACCAAGTACGAGAAGATCATGGATGAGAGATCGTATGTGATGTCCATCTCGGAAAGGTAGGGGTTCAGGCGATCCGGATCGGCGACGTCGGCGAAGCGCAGGACGTGCGGCACGGTCCATGCGTGGCGACCGCCGCGCACGGCGTTCTCCGTGGCGATCCGCGTACAACCCGCGAGCAATGCGACGCCGAGCAACATGGCAAAGGCAGATTTCACTGCGCTTCCTTCGAGGGTCGTGGGAGCGCACCTCGAATCCATGCCCTCCATGAATACCAACGAACGCGCCGACATCGGCGTCTTTGGCGGCTCGGGCTTCTACTCGCTGATAGAAAACGCCCGCGAAGTCGCGATCGAAACCCCCTACGGAGCGCCGAGCGACCGGCTCGCGCTCGGCGAGATCGCGGGCAAGCGCGTCGCATTTTTGCCGCGTCACGGGAAGGACCATCGCCTCCCGCCCCATACGATCAACTACCGCGCCAACCTCTACGCTATGAAGATGCTCGGCGTGACGCGCATCATCGCACCGACCGCCTGCGGTTCGCTCAAGACCGAGGTAAAGCCGGGTTCCATGGTCGTGGCCGACCAGGTGGTGGACCGCACGAACGGGCGCCGCGACACCTTCTACGACGGCCCGATTACGACGCACGTCAGCTTTGCCGATCCCTACTGCCCGACGCTTCGCCCGATCGCGGTCGACGCCCTGAAGGCCATGGGCGTGGAGACGCACGAGCGCGGCACCATCGTCGTCATCCAAGGTCCGCGTTTCTCCACACGCGCCGAATCGCGGTGGTTCCAGAGCCAGGGCTGGGAGGTCATCAATATGACCCAGTACCCAGAGTGCTATCTGGCGCGCGAACTGGAGATGTGCTACGTCAACATCTCGCTGATAACCGACTACGATGTCGGCTTGGAGGGGATGAGCCCGGTCTCGCACCACGACGTCATCGAGGTTTTTAACAAGAACAACGCTCGCGTGAGAACTGCGATCTCTAAGATCGTCGAGCGTATCGACCTCGGCAGCGCCTGTGCGTGTCATCACGCGCTCGAAGGCTCGCGCGCCTAGGATGCCCTCCCAGCCGCGCACCGATCTCTCGCTCTACTGGCACGCGTTCCCGGTCTACGCACGCAACCTCGCAGTGCTCCTTCCTCCCTTGCTCGCCGCAGTCGTCCAGCAACTTCTGAACTATGCGGGCGCGCAGCTCACCGGACCGCTCGGCGGAATCGGAATGGGCATCTTCGGCTTCATCGGGCAGCTGGTCTTCGGCTTCGCCTTCGGCGTCTCACTGATCGTGGCGGACGATGCGTGGCGGCACGAGCGTGCGAACTTGGGGACGGACTGGGACGAGGCGAAGCGCAAGGCGGGCAACATCCTGCTCGCGACGGTCGGCCTCTTCTTCATGATCTACGTCGCTCAGATGATTGGCTCGATCCTCGGCGGCGGTGGGAGCCTCGCGGCGGGCGCGCTCGCGGTGCTCTTTCTCATCTACACCATACCGGCAGCCTCGCTGGGAGGCTCGCCCGGACCCTACGCGCTGAGTTCCTCGATCCAGATCGCGCGCCGGGAACCGGGCCCTACGCTTTTACTGACGGTCGTCAGCTTGTTCGTCTACTACTTCATCGGCTTCATGCTTCCGCCGATACTCGCGGCCTACGTTAGCTTCCCCTCGTATGTCGCGCTGCAGATGCTGCTTCCGTCGTTAGCGATCGGCTACGTCGCGCTGATCGTTGCCAAGCAATACACCGACAGCGCCTTTAGCCGGTGGTGGCGATAGGGCTCGCCGCGCTCGTCAACGCCATCCGCACCATCTCCACGACCAGCGCCGGGCTGACGTTCGTGCGTGCCAGGCGTTGCGCTTCGGCAAGCCGGGCCAGTATGGCGATCGCCGCTTCATTGGGGACGGCAGGCAACGCTCGCAGCCGCGCCTCGTAATCGATTGCGAGCAGCGGCGCTCCGCCGCCGGCGGCATGGCTTGCAATCCAATCTCGCACCAGCGTCTTTACGGTTTCGAGTCCCTCGTCGAGCGTCTCGCGCGTGGCCCACGCCTCGCCGGGCGACGCTCCGGCAACGATGTCGAAGAACCAGTCCGCTACGCAGGCGCGCAGGTGTTCGTCGTCGAGCGCTGCGAGGGCCGTCGTCGCGCTCCCTTGCGAGAGTGCGGCACCAAGGCCGGCTCGCGCCGCGTCGAAACCCTTGCGCCGTAAGATCTCCGCGACCTCAGATCGTCTCAGCGCCGGAAACCGTATCTCGACCAGTCGCGAGCGGATCGTCGCGAGTAACCTCCCGGGTGTCGAAGTCGTGAGCAGCAGCACGACCGCCGGCGGCGGCTCCTCGAAGAATTTGAGCAGCGCGTTGGCGGCCTCGTGCGAGACGAAATCGATATCGCCCAAGACGACCACGCGTAGTCCGCCCGAGTAGGACTGCAGCGAGAGCAGCCGGACGAGATCGCGCGCCGTCATCTCGTCGGATTCGTGGAACCCGAGCGCACCCTCAGGGTCGCCGATCTTGAGCGGGCCGAGACTTTCGAGCAGATCGGGGTGGCGCGTCTCCTCCTTGCCGATAAGGCGGCACGAGGCACAGGTTCCGTCGTATCCGATGACGCCATCCTTGGGCGCTTCGCAGAGCAGCGATTGGGCCAATCTTCGCGCGAACGTCTTCTTCCCGACGCCCTGCGGGCCGGAGAAGAGGTACGCATGCGCCAGCGCGGGCTTGCGCAGCCCCGAGAAGAACGCGAGCGGTCCGCGGGCGCCGACAACGTCGAACTGCAGATCGCTCACCGGACCCTCGCCTCGAACGCTCGCATCGCCGCAGCTATGACGGCCTCCACGCTTGCTTCGCCGTCGAGCACGACGATGCGCTCGTGCTGCCGTGCCAACTCGTGGAAGCCGCCTCGCACGCGCTCGTGGAAGGCAGGGTCCTGATTCTCGATGCGATCCGCAGTTTGGGAGCGCGCGAGCACGCGGCTTTGCGACGTCGTCACGCAGACGTCGACGAAGAACGTCAAGTCCGGGGTGAGGCCGTTCGACGCGATATCGCAGATTTGCCGCACGCGCTCGATATCCAAGCCGCGCCCGTAGCCCTGATAGGCAATCGTGGAATCGACGAACCGGTCGCAGAGCACGATGCGCCCTGCGCCGAGTGCCGGCCTAAGCACCTCCGCTACGAGCTGCGCCCGCGACGCGTTCAGCAAGAGCGTCTCCGCCCAAGGGTTCAACGCCGACTCGAGGTCGAGGAATATCGCGCGCATCGCGTCGCCGGCCGGCGTCCCGCCTGGTTCCCGGGTCGCCAGCGGGTCGCGGCCGGCAGCGCGGAGCGCGCCGAGCACTCCGTCGAGCAACGTTGTCTTTCCGCTGCCCTCGATGCCCTCGATGGTAATGAACGCCATCGCTAGAGGCGTTCCTCGCCGCCTCCCGGCATGATGCGCACGCGCCGGTTCGGTTCCAGGCCCGTGCTGCGCGACTGCAAGCGGTAGCGCTCGGCCAACTGATGCTGCATTCGCCGAACGTAGGATGTCTGCGGAGAGAGTTCGACCGCGTTCTTGTTGAGCAATACCTGATAGATCGCCTCTTCCGCTTCGCGTAGCGCGATCTCTTCGTTGTCGATCGCGGGCAAATTGAAGACGTTTTTCAGGCAGCCCTGGATCTGCGTCGTCGTGTTCGTCTTGATCGAATAGATCGGCACGTTTTCGGAAGCGATCTGCTTGAGCCGTGGCTGCTCCTTGCGCTCGAGCGCCTTGAGCGTCAGCACGAGATCAGCGTCGTCCCAGGTGCGCGCGATCGTGGCGTTCACGCGGAGGTTATGAATCGCGCGCTCGATCTTATTCCGAGAGACGCCGTATGGAAAGATAAACAGCGGCCGGTCGGCTTCATCGGTCTCTCGAACCTCCTCGTGCAGGGCGCCGGCCAACGCCGGCATCGACTCGGTATCGGCCTCTTGCACGATCGCGACGGCGCCGCTCGCGCTTCGCTGTCGAATCTCCGGCTGCGGCTGGTATCCGCGCAACAACGCGTCGACCACCTGCGCAACGTTCTTATGGATGGCCAGGCGATCGCGATCGTGAATCTCTACGACCGCATCAAAGGTCGGGGGAGCCTTCCGCTCGAGCACCGTCTTGCGCGTCCCGCGGCGGCGAGCCTCCTCGTCGGAGAGCGTCACCGCGCTGATGCCGCCGACCAGGTCGGAGAGGGTCGGGTTCATCAGCAGATTCTCGAGCGTCTGCCCGTGTGCCGTACCGATGAGCGTCACGCCGCGTTCGGCAATCGTACGCGCCGCAAGAGCTTCGGCCTCGGTGCCGATCTCGTCGATCACGACGACCTGCGGCATATGGTTCTCCACCGCTTCGATCATCACGGCATGCTGGAGCGCCGGGTCCGTGACCTGCATGCGGCGCGCGGTTCCGATGCCGGGATGAGGGATATCGCTATCCCCGGCGATTTCGTTGCTGGTGTCGACGATGACGACGCGCTTGCGGTCCTCGCTAAGCATGCGCGCGCACTCGCGCAGCATCGTCGTTTTACCGACGCCGGGACGGCCGAGAAGGCAGATCGACTGCCCGCTGCGCAGTATATCGAGGACGATGTCGATCGTTCCGTATACGGCGCGGCCTACGCGGCACGTCAGGCCGACGATCTTGCCCGTCCGGTTGCGAATCGCGCTGATGCGATGCAGCGTCTGCTCGATACCGGCGCGGTTGTCCCCCGCGAACGGTGTAACCCGCGAACACACTTGGGCGAGATCTTCTTGGGAGACCGGCGTCTCCGAAAGATACACGAAATCGTTTTCGAAGCGCGCCTCTGGCGGGCGGCCCAAATCGAGAACGACTTCGATCATGGCCTCTAGGTTCGGAAGACGAACGAGCGCCTGTCTAATTGGGAGTGGGAAGATGTCGAGGAGTTGGGTGAGTTCCCAACCCGGAGAGATCGATTCGGCTTTGACCGCCAATACTGACCCTCGCTTCCAAAATGTTCCATCTCTCTTCCCGTTATCGGGCGGCCAACCTTCATCGTTGGGCGGCAACCAGGAGGCTCTCTCCTACGGTTCCTTGACGACGCGGATCGTCTTCAGCTCGTCGTCGTACGGCCCTTGCATGCGGACGCCGGCCCTCATCTCTAGAGCGAGATAGTCGATGAGCTCCTGGGTTATCTCCTCTCCCGGCGAGATCGCAGGTATGCCCGGCGGATACGGCGATATCGTCTCGGCACAGATCCGTCCCTTGCTCTGCTTGAAACGCACCGATTCGGCCGGCGCCAAGAATGCTTCGCGCGGCAGCATGCGCATCGGCGGAATCTTCGGGAGCTTGTAGCTGCCCGTCTTCAGCCGGCGGTCGAGCACGCCCGATGGCGAAAAGATGTCGACCTGGCGATCCTCGCGCGCCAACTCGGAGACACCGAAGACGAGCCGGTCGGCGGCCGCAGCCGTCGTGCCGATCGTAAAGAGCGCAACGACGTTGAAGAGGTCGGCCAGTTCTACCTGCACGTTGTAGCGCCGACGCAAGATCTCCGACGCTTCGTAGCCGGTGTACCCGAGATCTTTGACGGTAATCGTGATCTTCGTCGGGTCGATATCGAAGACTCCGGGCCGCCCCTGCAACTCTTCCCCGAAACAGTACACGCCCGCGATCGCGTTGAGCCGCCGGCGAGTATCCTCGGCGAGCTCGATCGTGCGGGAGAGGAGAGCCGCACCTTCGGTCGCCATCTGTTTGCGCGCCACGTCCAGCGATGCGAGCATCGGCAGGTTCGGCGAAGTCGAAAGAAACATCTTGATGACCGCTTTGAGCCGCTCGACGCGTACCCGGGGTCCGATTTGGTGCAGCATAGCGCACTGAGAAAAAGCCGAAAGCATCTTGTGCGTCGAGTTGATGCACAGATCGGCACCCGCCGCGGTCGCCGAGAGCGGGAGCGCCGGGTGAAAATGGAAATGCGGCCCCCAAGCTTCATCGACCAGCAGCAACTTGCCGGCATCGCGTACGATGCGGACGATCGCTTCGAGGTCGGCCGCCACCCCGTAATAGGTTGGGCTCACGACGTAGACCGCCGCGACGTCCGGGTATGCCTGGAGCGCCTGGCTCACGGTCTCCGGCGTGACGCAATGGTCCATGTGCAACGCTTCGTCGACTTCCGGGCGCATGTATATCGGATGTGCGCCGCTCATGACCAAGCCGCCCAGCATCGATTTGTGCGCGTTGCGGGGCACGGCGATCTTTTCGCCCGGGTTTACCGCGGTCATCATCATGCACTGGTTGCCGCTCGTCGAGCCGTTGATCAAGAAAAACGAACGATCGGCTCCGTAGGCCTCGGCCGCGAGCTCTTGGGCCTCTTTGATCGACTCGGTCGGCTGCAGCAAATCGTCGATGCCCGGCATCGGAGTCAGGTCGATCGAGCAAATGTTGTCCCCGACGAACTCTCGAAACGCCAAATCCATTCCAACTCCCTGCATATGCCCGGGCGTGTGAAACGGGATGACGCCCGCGTCGACGTAATCGAGCAGGGCTTGGAAGTACGGCGTCTTCGTCTGATCCAACGTCAAACCGCAGAATGCCAAGAATCTCAGGTTTTCCCTGCAACGAACCCGCCGGAACGTCGAAGGAGTCTCCGGTTACCCGTCCCGGCGGCTCTCGCGCCGCGGTCTCGAGGGGGCGGCGCCGGCCACGATCTTCAGGCCTCGATGCGCTCCTCGATCGACACGTTGTAGAGAAACAGGAACTTGCACCACTCACCCGGCAGCGTGTTGCGCTTGATCTGAATCCACGGGATGTATTTCGGCTGCCGCGGCTTGCGCACGAGCACCATGTTGGCGTCCCCGGGCGCCCGGTTGTTCTTGCGGTTGTTGCACCGCATGCAGGCGCAAACGAGATTTTCCCAAGTAGACGGGCCGCCCTTGCTCTTTGGAACGATGTGGTCGACCGTCATCAACTTGTCGCCGTGAAGCCCGCAGTACTGGCAGGTATGATCGTCGCGGATCAGGATGTTCTTTTTCGTCAGCGCAACCCTTTGTATCGGCCGCCTGATGTAGTAGAGCATCCGAATGATCGAGGGCATGCGCATCTCGAACGTGGGCGACGAGATCACGCGTTCGCGCCCGTGAACGAGCTCGGCCTTACCTGAAAAGATAAGTTTAACCGCCCGCTGAAAACTCGTGACGTTCAGCGCTTCGTACGTGAAATTCAGCACGAGGACCTCGCTCACGATCCCCCTCCGTACGGCCGCAAAAAACCAAGGGCGAGGCTCATAGGCCTCGCTTTCGGATGAACGCCATGCGCGTTTCCGTGAGCATCTGGGCTGTTGCCAGGCGTTCCTCCGGCTTCAGGCGCTCCTTGACGCGCTCGAACGCCGCACTCGCGACGTCGATGGCAATCTCGGCCGCCTGCAAGCTGGACCCTTCGTCTGCGCTTTCCGCCAAGTAGGCGTGCGCGGCCAGCGAGAGCGTCGCTATCACCTCCGCGAGCAGCGCCTCGACGGGTGGAATCTGACCGCTAAAGCCCGCCCCTTGCGCGTCGAGCGGTGGAGATTGCGAACTCATGACGCTGAGAATTTACGCGACGTCTCTACGGTTCCCTATCCCGGCCGCGCGACCGGCCTCAGACGCCTGAAGCACCATGCTCAGGAAGTATTCGTGGACGCGCGTGTCGGCGGTGAGTTCCGGATGGAACGACGTACAAAGAACGTTCCTCTCGCGGACCATCACCGAATGCCCGTCGCGCTCGGCTAGCGACTCAACGCCGCGCCCCTGGCGTTCGATCCAGGGGGCCCGGATGAAGATCGCGGGGAAGGGCTCGGCGCCGAGAACCGGGATCGCCAAAGCGACTTCGGCTGAGTCGTTCTGGCGGCCGAATGCGTTGCGCCGCACGGCGATATCGATAAGGCCGAGGGTCGGCTGTTCGAGGCCGGCGACCTCCCGCGCCACGACGATCGTGCCCATGCACGTGCCCCACAACGGCAGCCCAGCGCGAACGCGGTCCTGCAGCGGTCTGCCGAGGTCGAAGCGGGCGAGCAGTTTCATCACCGTGGTGGACTCGCCGCCCGGCACGATCAAACCGTCGACCCGCGCGAGGTCTGCACGCGTCTTCACGCCGACGGCCGAAACGCCGACGCGCCGCATCACCGCGATGTGTTCGTCCACGTCGCCTTGCAGGGCGAGCACCCCAATCGAGATCCGCTCGGATATCCCGGCGACGAACCGAGCAGAAAATGGCGTACCCCCAGCCGCTTCCACGTGATCCTCCGGTGCCATAGGTTGCTAATTGCCGCGCGAGGCGAGCAACTCCGATTCCGGCAGATTCCGCAGATCGATACCCGCCATCGCTTGCGCGCCCTTGCCCAGCGCCTTGCTGGCCGCTACGATCACGTTCGGATCCTCGAAGTGCGTGGTCGCGTCGACGATGGCCTTGGCGAACGCTTTCGGGCTGTTCGATTTGAAGATGCCGCTGCCCACGAAGATTCCTTCCGCGCCGAGCTGCATCATGAGAGCGGCGTCGGCCGGCGTCGAAACGCCGCCCGCGCAGAAGAGCACGACCGGGAGCCTTCCCTCGCGCGCCGCCTCACGCACGAGTTCGAGCGGCGCACCGAGATCGCGAGCCCGCGCCGTCAACTCCTCCTCGGGTACGACCGTCAACTCTTTGATCGCGTCCCGGATGCTGCGCATGTGGCGCACCGCCTCGACGATGTTCCCGCTGCCGGCCTCGCCCTTGCTGCGGATCATCGCCGCGCCTTCGGCGATTCGGCGCAAGGCCTCGCCGAGATCGCGAGCGCCGCAGACGAAGGGCGTCGTGAAAAGATGCTTGGAAACGTGATATTTTTCGTCGGCGGGGGTAAGGACCTCGGATTCGTCGATAAAGTCGACGCCAAGCGCCTGCAGCGCCTGCGCCTCGGCGAAATGCCCGATGCGCACCTTGGCCATCACCGGAATCGTCACCGCGTCCATGATGCTCTGCACGAGTTCCAAGTTGCTCATTCGTGCAACACCGCCGTCGGCGCGGATATCCGCCGGGATGCGTTCGAGCGCCATCACGGCGACCGCACCGGCATCCTGCGCGATCGCGGCCTGCTCGGGGGTGACGACGTCCATGATGACGCCGCCCTTGAGCATCTGCGCGAGCCCGCGCTTAACGGTTATGGTTCCGGTCTCTGTCATGGTTTCGTTCTCCTTGCGGCTACGGGCCGTGACGCCCGCGCACTCCTATCATACCAGGTTACGAATGCGGCGTTGCAAGCGAAACCGGCCCGGGCGAGGCTTGCACCCTTTGGGACGTGGGCAGCGCGCTTGGCAGCGGCGCGGCGCGACGCCAAATGGGGAGATTTATGTTGGGCGTAGGGCTCGGCGATGCCGCCTCGGGCCGGGGCAATGGCGTGGGCCGAGAGACCGGCAGCGGTACGGGCGGAACGCGCGGGTCGGGGAAGCCCGGTGAGGTGGCGGCCGCGAGAACCTGCGAACGTTTCCAGTCGGGGCCATACGGCGCCGACTTCTCGTTCGGGGCGAGGGTGGTGGTCACGGCCGGAACGCTCGTAAGGCGCTTTTCCGCGGTGCGCCCCAGCACGCGCTCGCCAAGGTGCTCGCCTATCGCGATGGAAGCGAGCAACACAATGACGCCGAGGGCGAGTACGCCCGTAATGAAGCGTTTGGATGGATCGAGCATGGGATGGTAATACATCCGCGCCCAGGCCGGCGATTCCTTTCGTGCGGACCGGGCGGCTACGTCGGCTGCAGGAGTTTCGACCCGGCGGCGCTCCGGGCCGGACGGCCTGAGGCGAGACCGAAGAGATGAATCTCTCGCAACTCGCCCGCTCCCAGATGCGCGCGGCGATTCGTGCCGCGAAACTCCATCATTACGTCACGGGCCGTGTCGTTCGTATTGCACAAGAACGCCAGCACGGCGCCGCCATCGTCCTCGAAGGCGACCGCGCCGACCTCGACCGGTGACGTCGTCACCTCGTCGCTCACGTCGCGGCCCGCATAGATGCAGGTGAAGGGCTCCTCCGCAGAGAGCTCCGGCATGTTGCCGTAGATGACGCTGCGCTCGAGATCGACCACATAGGTACGCCCGCGGCCGCCCCACTGCACCCGCGCCGCCGCCATCCACTTCCAGCCCGCCGGGCGAAGCGGCGCCAAGTGCAGCCGCCCGCTCGTGCGGTATCCGTCCAGGCCCCCGACGGTCTCGGCGACCGCCCACAGATACTTCGCGCCGGTCCACGGCGAGAGGTACATGCCGCGGTTGGTCAGCGACGCACCGTCGAACCATTCGCCGAACTCGCCGGGCACGGTGTTGCGCGCGCTGCCGCCTTCCATCGTTTCGTAGATGCGCTGCAGCCAATGTACCGCGGCATCGGTCATTCCATTGCGAGCCAGCGCGACGGCGAACCAGAGCGTGAGATCGGGCCACACGCCCCCCAGCAGCCCGAAGCCGTGCGACGGGAAGTACCATGAATCTGCCGTAGAGATCGTTCGCAGCCCGACCGGCGTCACGAAGTCTTCTTCGCTCAAACGCCGCAGAATCGCTCGCCGTTCTTCGTAGCCGGCGACGCCGAAAAGCACCGGGAAGATTTCGTCGGCCGTAAAGCTATCCTGGTAGTTGCCGTCTTGATCGTAGTTCAGAACGAAGGCTCCGGTCTCTTCGTTGAACAGTTCGCGCATCATCGCTTCGCGCAGCGCGGCGGCTTCACGCGAGTATCTCTCCCAATGCGCTCCGTCGTTGGCAACGGCACATAGCATCGCGGCGGCCTCGAGCGCGAAGACCCCTTCGGCGTTGATCTCCGTGACCGCGCCGTCGAGGGTATAGTACGGAATAATGTTTCGCCACGAACTGATGCCGAACATATCGACGCCGCTCGCACGGCAAAAAAGCAAACCCTTGCCGTCTCGCTGTGCGAGCATATAGTCTGCAATCTTGCAAATGAGCGGCAACGCCTGCGTGGCCCACGCATCGTCGAGCGTTGCGTTATAGTGGTGCAGCATCGCAATAAGGTGCAGCGGAGTGTCGTCGTTGATGTTCAAGTCGTACGACGTCTTGAAGCCGGTGACGCCCCGGACGTACTCGATCATCTCGCCGCTCTCCTCGGCGAAGCGGTTGAACACTTCGATCGCATCGCGCGAGAACGCCGGCAAAAAATAATCGAAACCATGCACGAACCACGAGGTATCGCGCGACACCAGGATATCCGAGGGCGGAGAGTTGGTCGAGCCCCAGCCGTGAGGGTACTCCTTGACGATGCGCAGCATGTTGGCCTTCGCCCAAACCACACCGCGGCTGATCTCCGGCGAGGGCGTCATGAAGCGTGCGTCCGCAAGTTGCGCCGCGAAGTAGCGCTGCGTGGCGTGCAACGCTTGCTTATCGTAGAGCAGCTGCTCGAGTACGGGACGCGAGCGCGCGTAGCCGTCCCTGTGAAAGACGACGGCCAGGCGGAGCGACTCGCGTGCGCCGGGCGCGATGGCGATGCGGTATTCAAACGCTCCGAAGATTCGCCTCCCGACGCACTGCGCGGATTCCGGCGCCGCGTCCCCCGCCGGCTCCTGCGCGCGTAACGAACCGATGCGCATGTGGTGGAGGAGCGTTTGTTCGCGCAATCCCACTTCGCCGGCGTAGGGTTCGCGCGAACCGCCCCACCAGCGTTCCGCGCCGGTCTCTTCGTTTCGCGAGCAGATGTAGGCCCCGTCGACCCATGCGCGCAGGTCGTACTCGGCCTCGCCGTAAAAGCGCTGTCCGACCAGCAGCGCCCAAGGAAAGACCGCGATCTCGACCGGCGCGGTTCCCGGGTTGTGCAACGTCAAATCGATGACGAAGGAGACGGCGCGGTCGTGCGCGGGGCCGTGCGGAACGTAGAACGCTTCGGTCACGTGAACGCGATCGAGGAGCGTGAACTCCGATATCTGGGCGTACGGCAGGAACGTGAACTCGCGCGTGAACTGGTGGGGAAAGATCGTCCGGTCCGAGCCGTCGATGCGATACGCGATCTGGTGCGTGCCGAAGACGATCCGATCGGTGTCGGCATCCCAGAGCCCGCGTATGCCGCCTTTGCCGGTGGACTGAACGTACGTCTTTAAATTTCCGAGCAGCACGCCGTAGGGCGTCTCCGACTCCGGCAACACGTACGCGCAAAATTCGTTGTGTTGTGCGTCGTAGCTGGCTCGCATGCCGTTGAGTACGCCTTCCGAGGCCCCTAGCCCGCTTGCTTCTCTACGAGGTGCGGAGGAGCTCGGCGTTGGAAGGAAAGCGGCGTGAGACTACGCGCTCCCGCAAAATTGAACCTGACGCTGGAGGTACTCGATCGACGGCCCGATGGACTGCACAATCTGCGCAGCCTCATGGTGCCCGTCGACCTCTGCGACGAACTCGAGATCGAGCCGCACGCAGGCGGGTTCGAGTTCATCTGCGATCGGCCCGAACTGGCCGCGGGTAATCTCGTCGAACGCGCCGTGCTCGCGCTGCGCCCCCCCTCGCTCGACTGGCGGATTACGCTGCGCAAGGCGATACCGGTCGGATCGGGCATGGGCGGCGGCTCCAGCGACGCTGCCGCGGTACTGGCAGCGGCGCAGGGCGGCGCCTTCGGTTCGCTCGGCACGCGCGATTACTTGGCTATCGCGCGCTCGCTCGGATCCGACGTCCCGTTCTTCCTGGTTCGGACCGGCGCTCTGGTCGAATCCGCCGGCGAGCGCGTTACCGCCGTCGGCGCGCTGCCCCCTTGGCACGCCGTCATAGTCGCGCCGCCGGTCGGCATCTCGACGGCACAGGCCTATGCGGACCTGGATGCGCGCCCCAAGACCACGAGGCCGCGCAGCGGATCGGTAACGCTGCAGGCGCTCGTAGCGTTACAACGCGCCGAGTTCGAACGGGTGAACGAACTGCTGAGCAACGACTTCGAAGCGGTGGCTATCGAGCGCTCGCCGGAGGTCGGCATCGCGGGCGCGGCGCTGCGCGCAGCCGGCGCAGCCCATCCGGTCATGAGTGGTTCGGGATCCTGCGTCTACGCGCTGGTGCCGTCCTCCGGCGAGCGGGACGCAGTGGCGCGCCGCCTCTCCCTGCCACCGCGCTACCGGGTCTACTCGGTTGCGTTCTACCGGGCGGATGGCTGGAAAGCGGCCACGTGAGGCGGGTCACGGCGGTCGTGTTGGCAGGCGGCCCGCCAGACGCGATCGCTGCGTTTACACCCGGTGCGCCGAACAAAGCCTTCGTTGAGATCGCCGGCGTTCCGCTCGTAACGCGCGTGCTACGCGCGCTGCGCTCGTCCACCGCCGTCGGCCGGATCGTCGTCGTCGCCCCACCCGCCACGCACGCCTGGGAGGCTCTGGCTCTCGCCGATACGTGCAGGGCGGACGGACCACGCATCGGCGAGAGCCTGCGAGCCGGGCTCGCCGGCCTCGACCCGGAGGAAGGCGTGCTGGTCGCCGCATCGGACCTCCCGGTGCTCACCGCGCTCTGCATCGACGATTTCGTGCGGCAGGCGGCCGCCGCCGGCGCCGAGATCGCCTACAGCTGCCTCGAACGGCAGACGCACGAAGCGCGCTTCCCCGAAGTCCCGCACACGTGGGCACGGCTGCGCGAAGGCACCTACTGCGGGGGCGGCTTCGTTACGATCAAGCCGCGCGTCTATCCGCTGCTGGGCGGCTTCATCGAACGATTGGGGCGGGCGCGAAAGAACCCGTTTCAGCTCGCATCGTTGTTCGGCTGGGATATTTTGCTGAAGTTCGCCGTTCGCCGGGTCACCATCGCGAGTGCCGAAGAACGCGCGTCGCGCATTCTCGGCGCGAAGGTACGTGCGGTCGTTTCGCCCTATGCGGAGAGCGCGGTCAACGTCGACCGAGAGAGCGACGTCGCACTGGCCGAGCGGCTCGTGCGAGCTATGGAGAACGCCAGCGCGTGAAGAGGTTGTTGGGAATCCCGAGCTGATCGAGCGCTTTCCCAACGGTGTGCGCGACGACGTCGTCGACCGTTGCCGGCTTGGCATACATCGCCGGCATCGGCGGTAGGATGACAGCGCCGATCTCCGCCAACTGCGTCAGCGTGCGCAGATGGCCCAGATGCAATGGCGTCTCTCGCACCACCAGCACGAGCCTCCGGCGCTCCTTCAGGCACACGTCGGCCGCGCGGACGAGGAGATTCGAGTTCAGCGAGTACGCGATGGCCGCCGCGCTTTTCATCGAGCACGGGATCACGAGCATTCCGTCCGTAACGAACGAACCGCTCGAGACGGCGGCTGCCAGATCGTCGTTGGAGTACACGACGTCGGCCAGCGCTTCGAACTCCTCGACCGGCTTGTCGGTCTCGAGTTCGATCGTGCGGCGAGCCTGGTCGCCGAGCACCAAGTGAGTCTCGATGTCGTTCGCAGCGCGCAGCGCCCGTAGCGCGGCATAACCGTAGATGCTTCCGCTGGCACCGCTGATGCCGATAACGATCCGCCGCATGCTGCGCGCATTACACGCCCGCCGCGCGGCCGCCTGGTCTGTGGGACTTTTTCGCAGCCCCGCCAAAGACTGGCACCGTGTCCCAATCCCCAGAGGCCCGATCGTTTGTCGCCGCAGCGGTCGCGTGGAGCCGCACCGCGGAGGAGCGCCACGCGATCCGGCTCATTCGATCCCCCTTCTCAGGCATCGCGCACGAGGTCGCGGCCGCCTATGCCGCCATCGGCCAGCGGGGCGAGACGTTGCTCGACTCCATGGCGCGGACGCGTTTAGCCGTGGGCGGCGAGCAGCGCGACGCGCTCTTCGCTTTCGCAGCGAAACTCGAGGAGCTTCGCGCCGCGGGGGAAGGAAGCGCCTCGGAGGAGCCGCTGCGCGCAACGATCGCGCGCCTTTTCGACCTCACCGCGGGCGGCGCGCCCTCCAACTCGTGCGCCTCCGGCGCGGCGCCGCCGGCGCTTGCCGACCCCGTCGCGCCGGAGGCCGGTTCGGGAGTGCGGGCGCGCCACGCGCACTTCAGCGCCTCCGCGCTCAACACGTATGCAGAATGCGCGCGCAAATGGTACTACCGCTATCTCTGCGCCGCGGTCGAGGACAAGAGTTCCCCGGCGGCAGTCTACGGCACCGCTTTCCACGCTGCGCTCGAAAGACTGCACACCGAAATCCCGCATCCGAGCGACGCGGCGCCGGAGGATTTGCGCCTGCGCCTCGAAGGATACGTCAACGCCGCCTTCGAGCGCTATCGCAACGGTTTCGGCACCGCCGTCGAGTACGAACTTCAGCGCCGGCGCGCGCAGCGTACCGCGTTGCGCTATGCCGACTGGCTGGCCGGCGAGGCACGGCGCGCGCCCTTTACCGTTTTGGGCTGCGAACTTTCGGCGCGGCTCGATCTCGAGGGCTACGATTTCATCG
>JAJXWN010000055.1 GCA_021781595.1 bacterium
ACGATCTTGATGCCCTCTCGCGCGAGTGCCGGGAGAAGATCGTCGTTGAGCAGGCGCGTCTTACGCGCCAGCGATACGCGAAGGCGCTCGGAGATCGCACGCAGATGCTCAGGCGGCGTGCGGCCGTCGTCCGACCGCCGCTGTACGCTCGCGTCGATCTGCTGCTTTATCGCCGCGACCCGGATCATGAAGAACTCGTCGAGGTTCGTGTCGTAGATCACGACGAACTTCAACCGCTCGAGTAGAGGGTTAGCGGTATCCAGAGCCTCCTCGAGCACGCGGTCGTTGAACTGGAGCCACGACAGCTCGCGGCTGAAATAGAGCGACGGATCGTCGAGCGGCCGAACGGGCGCACCGCCGTTAGCGTCCGGCACGTCCGGTCGAGAGAGCATAGAGACCCAGGTTTCTACACCCGGCAGGGAAACTCCATCGAAGGATGAGTCTTCCCCATCTGCTCGCCCACGCCCAGACCCACGTGGCACTCTCCGCGGCCGCCTTGAGCGCGGGGACCGCGACCGGCGTGCCGCTGGGCATCCTCGCCGCTCGCCTGCGAGGTACCCGCGGCGCGATCCTGGGGCTCGTGAACGTCGGGCGCGTCATCCCGTCGCTGGCGGTCTTGACCTTCGTCGTGCCGGTTCTCGGAGTCGGCTTCAAGCCGGCGCTGGTCGCGCTGGCGCTGCTGGCGATACCGCCGATCGCGATCAACACGGACCTTGGGCTGCGTAGCGTTCCACCGGCTGCACTCGATGTCGCGCGTGGCACCGGCATGACGGCGATGCAGGCGTTCGCGCGCGTCGAATGGCCGCTCGCATTGCCGGTAGTGCTTACCGGCGTTCGCACTGCAGCCATCGAAGTGATCGCCAGCGCGACGCTCGCCGCCTTTGTCGGAGCGGGAGGCTTGGGCGAATACATCCTTCGGGGATTGCAAGCCGGCGATCCGGCCCTGTTGCTGACCGGAGCCGGTGCCGTAGCGCTCCTAGCGTTCGCGGCTGAATTCACGCTGGCACTCGCAGCGCGGCGCGCCGGGGAACGGACCGCGTGACGATCGCCCGTGCCGAGGCTCTCGCGCTGATCGGAGCCACGCTCTTGCTCCCCGATTGCGCGGGAAGCAATCCCAACGTGGTTCGCGTCGGTTCCAAGAATTTCACCGAAGCGTTCGTCATCGCGGAGATCTACGCGCAAGCACTCGAGCGCTCGGGCCTCGCGGTCGAGCGGCACATGGATCTCGGCAGCACGCAGATCGCGATGGCGGCGCTACGGCGCGGCGACATCGACCTCTACCCCGAATACACGGGGACGGCCTTGATCGATGTATTGCATTTGCCGCTCGAGCGCGACCCCGGCACGCTCTATCGCACCGTCGCGCAGGCCTATCGGCGGCGCTTCGATCTCGTATGGCTGCGGCCGGCACCGATGAACGATTCGCAGGGGCTGGCAACGACCCAAGCCGTTTCGCGCACGTATCGTATGACGACGCTCTCGCAACTCGCGCTCGAAGCGCCACACCTGCGTTTGGCCGCGATCCCCGAGTTCCTGAGCCGGCCCGACGCCCTGCCCGGGCTGCAGAGTTTCTACGGCGGATTCCATTTCAAGAGCATCCGCACGTACGACATCGGCCTGAAGTACGAGGCGCTCCTGCGCCAAGATGCCGACGTCGCGACAGCCTTTACGACCGACGGCGAGATCGCCGCCGACCACCTCGTGCTCCTGGTCGACGACAAGCACTTCTGGCCCGCTTACAACGTCGCGCCGGTCGTGCGCGCCGGCGCCCTGCACCGCAATCCACGGATCGAACCGGCACTCAACCGGGTCTCGCCGTTCATCACGTCGAGCGAGGCCAGGCGGATGAACTATGCGGTCGACTTCGAAAAGCAGGACCCGTCTGCGGTAGCATCTGCGTTCCTGCGGGCACACGGACTCTGAGCGGCGTCACCGCGCCCGGCGCAACCATCCGCTTCGACGGAGTCAGCGTCCGCTATCCCAATGCCGGCCGTAACGCCGTCGACGGCGTCTCATTTACGGTGCCGGCCGGGAGTTTCACCGTGCTATTGGGCCCGTCCGGATGCGGAAAGAGCACTCTCCTGCGTACGGTCAATCGCCTGGTTCCGCTGCAGGACGGCCGCGTGCTGTTAGACGAGGCCGACGTCGCGCGCGCCGACGTAACCACGCTGCGACGCAGCATAGGTTACGCGATACAAGAGGTCGGCCTCTTCGCGCACATGACCGTCGGAGAGAACGTCGCGATCGTACCGGCGCTGCTGGCCTGGGAGAGATCGCGCGTCGCGGCGCGTATCGACGAGCTGTTGAATCTCGTGCACCTGGATCCGCACCGCTACCGCGACCGCTACCCGCGCGAACTCTCCGGCGGCGAGCAGCAACGCGTCGGAGTCGCCCGAGCGATCGCGGCGCGGCCGCCGGTCCTGCTGATGGACGAGCCGTTCGGTGCGGTCGACGCCATCGTCCGCGCGTCGCTACAGGAGGAGACTCGCCAGATCGCCCGCACGCTGCAGACGACGATCCTCTTCGTAACGCACGACGTCGAGGAAGCGCTACGCTTGGCCGACCGCCTGGTAGTGCTGCGCGACGGCAAGGTGGAACAGTACGATACGCCGCTCGCGATACTCAGCGCGCCGGCGACGCCGTACGTCGGACGGTTGCTCGACGCTCGCGATGTCATTCGGAGATTGAGTCTGCTCCGGGTCCGCGACGCGATGGTGCCCGGTACGAGTGACGCTACCATGCCGGAGATCCTTGCCGATGCCTCGCTGCGAGATGCCCTGGACGCCTTTCTGTCGGGTGCGGAGACGCTCGCCGTACGAGCCGGCGCAAGTCGCATCGGCACGATCGCCTACGAAAACGTACGACGCGCGCTCCGCGCCCAAACTGCTGTGGGAACGCTCCCGTGAACTATCTGTTCGCACATCTGCCGAAGGTCGGTACGCTCCTCGCACAGCACGTCGTCCTGGTCGGTACGGCACTCGCGCTATCGATCGCGATCGCGTTGCCGCTGGGCATACTTGCGGCGCGTAACCGCCGTATCGCAACGCCGTTGCTCGGCACGCTCGGCGCGCTCTACACCATTCCAAGTCTCGCGCTGCTCGCGCTGTTAGTCGAGTACGTAGGCCTCGGTTTCTGGACCGCGATCGCCGCACTCGTCACCTACGCGCAGTTCATACTCGTTCGTAACGTCGCCGCCGGCCTGCGCGGCGTGCCCGCAGCCCAAGTCGAGGCAGCCCGCGGGCTCGGAATGACGTCCGCACAACGCTTTTGGCGCGTAGAACTCCCGCTCGCGTTTCCGGTCATGCTCGGTGGAGTACGCCTAGCCACGATATCGATGATTGCGATCGCAACGCTGGCAGCCTACGTCGGCGCGGGCGGGCTGGGCACGCTGATCTTCGAGGGACTCGACCGCCAATACCCCGCCGAAGCGCTGGCCGGAAGCATCCCGGCCGCGCTGCTCGCCGTTCTCGCCGACGCACTCTTTCGGGCGCTCGAGCGCCGGTGGACGCGCCATCTCACTCCCAGAGCAGCAGGCTGACGCCGAACCGTTTGCCCGCGTCGGTCCAGGTCCGCGCGAGCCGGAAGCCGGCTTCCGCGCCGATTCGCTCTATGTCGCCGATCGTGAACTTATACGAGGATTCCGTGTGAATGCGTTCGCCGCGTAGGAAGCGTGCGCACAGAGCGAGGTCCGCGATGAGAACGTCGTGGGCGCGGAGCGCCTCGAGAAAGGAGTCGACGCAGCCGCGCGCCTCGTCGTAGACCGCCACGTGTTTGAAGTCGCGCAGGTCGAAGGTTCCGCCGAGTTCGCGATTTATCCGGGCTAGAAGGTTCTTGTCGAACGCGGCGGTCACGCCGGTGGGGTCGTCGTAGGCGCGCTCGAGCGTTTCGCGGTCTTTCTTCAGATCGGCGCCAACGAGTAACCCGTCGCCGCCGCGCAGCGACGCGTGCAGAGAGCGCAGCAGGCGAACCGCTTCCGGCGGCTCGTAATTCCCGATGTTCGATCCCATGAACAGCGCGAGCGCGCGCCCCTCCAAGCGAATATCGGGCGTGCCGAGCACGGCAAAGTAGTCGGCCGCGTAGGCCGTCACCCTGAGCCGTGGATAGGTTTGCACCAAAGCTCGAGCCGAAAGCCGCAGCGCTTCAGCGGAGACGTCTATGGCTGCGTAGTGCAGATCGCCTTGAGCCCGCAGCGCTTCGTCGATCAATAGCCGCGTCTTCGCGGCGCTGCCGCCGCCCAGTTCCAAGAACTCGATCGGATTACCCAGCGAGCGCACGATCTCACCGCCGTACTCGCGCAAGATCTCCGCTTCGGTACGCGTCGGGTAGTACTCCGGGAGCAGCGTGATCGTCTCGAAGAGCGCAGAGCCGATCGCATCGTAAAAATATTTGGACGGCAGGGTTTTGCGCGGGGCGCCTAAGCCCGCACGCACGTCTTCGCCGAAGGCGGCGGCCTGCGTAGGATGAGAGGCCCAGACAAGACGCAACCGTTCCGCCATCCGGCCCTATTCGCCGCCGGCTGGCGCGCCCTGCCGGGCCGCGCGCGTCCTCTCTTGCGCCGCGATCCAGGCCCAGCGCTCGAGAATGTCGCCGACGTATTCACGAGTCTGCGGGTACGGCGGGATGCCGTGGTACGCGTCGACCGCACCGGGCCCCGCATTGTAGGCCGCCAGCGCCGCGGCATAGGGGTCCGGGTAGACGCCTCGGTAGGAGCGCACGTAAGACGAGATCAGGGCCGCCGCACCGCGAATCGCATCGTAGGGGTCGTATGGGTCCACGCCGTTTTCGGCCGCGGTGCCGGGCATGAACTGCGCGATGCCGACGGCGCCGGCGCTCGAAAGCGCGCGCGGATCGTAGGCCGATTCCTGCAAGAGCGTCGCCGCCAGGTATTCCGGAAGCAGACCGTCCCGGCGGGCCGCACGCACGGTCGCCGCACCCAAACGCAATGCATCCAGCGGCCCGATCCGAGCGTTCGTGCGCAGGATCGCCCGAACGATCGCAAGAGTCGCGCTCGCAGTTGGGGGTCCGTCGGCTAAAATCCTCATCCCGGCAAGCGCGTCGACATAGGGGACCGGGTGCCAGCTCAAAGCGAGGTTGCGCAGGCGGGAGAGGTCGACCGCCGTGTTGGGGTGGGTTTCGTGCGCCAGGGGCGAACAGGCCGGCAAGAAGGCAACCAACGAAAGTCCAAGAACCGCGGCCGACGCGCGAAGGCATCGAAACGACAATGGCAGTACTCGCAGCGCTGGTCGTCCTCGTGGTGGGCGATCTCGCATCAACGTTCCTCTCTCACGTCCCGCAGCACCTATGGTTCACGCTACACCTGCGGACCCACCACGACCGGCGCAAATCGTACTGGGACCACGCCGTACTCTCGGGCGACCCGACGGTCTTGCTGGACGGCTTCCTCGGTGCCGTCTCGTATCTTGCCGTAGCGGCGCTCGCCTGGCGGTTCTCGTGGGAAGGAGCCCTAGCAGGCTTGCTCTTGGGAGAGATCCACGTCTGGTGGCGCCACACCGAGGAACCGGGCTGGCGGACCCCGGCCGAGGACCACGCCGGTCACCACCGAAACCCCGCTATCGAGTTTGGTGACATCTTCCGCTTCTACGACGCTCCCGCGCGGGCGCTCTTGGCCAGGCTCGCTCCGATGCGTCGGAGGTCGCGGAAAACCGCGGTACGCCGTCTCGAGCAGGAGCCGGCGCGAGTCTGATGAGACCACGCGCGAGGGGGAAAGAATGACCAAACGGGCGCTCTTCTTGATCTCCGACACAGGCGGCGGACATCGCAGTGCGGCCGATGCCATCACGGCCGCGCTCGACGAGATCAAGGAACCAAACGCGTTCGACCACAGGGTCGACGACGTGGCCGCCCATTGTTCGTTTCCGCTCACGCAACTCGGTTTAGGCTACTCGATGGCCCTGCGCTACGCACCGCCGGTGTATGGGGCACTCTACTACGCCACCAACGGGCGGCGCCGCTACAGAGCCTTGGTTCGCTTCTGCGAACCACTCTATCGCGAACGCCTGCGCGATCTCTTCATCTCCTACAAACCGGATGTCATCGTCGCGGTCCACCCGCTGCTCAATCACGCCGCCCTGCGCGCCCGAGCGGATGCTCGGATGCTGCACGTACCCATCGTCACGGTTATCACCGATCTCGGCAAAGTCCACGAATCTTGGCTCACGCCGGACGCGGACGCCGTGGTCGTCCCAGCCCATGAGGTATACGAACGCGCGCTCTCACGAGGCGTGCATCCCTCGCGCTTACGCTTGCTCGGGCATCCGATCCATCCGAAATTCGACGACGTCGTCGGGACGAAAGAGGAACTGCGCGATCAGCTAGGCCTTCCCAAAAACAAGGCGATCACGCTGCTGATGGCCGGCGGCGAAGGCGGTGGCAAGCTGCTTCCGACGGCCATCGCGCTCTCGCGGGCGCATCTTCCAACACACCTGGTCGTCATCTGCGGGCGCAACGAAACGCTCCACGCCAAGCTCGCCGAGCTGGCCGCGGATCGCCCATCCCCGATGACCGTCCTTGGATTCACCGACAAGATCCCCGAGTTGATGCGAGCCGCGGATCTGCTCGTCACCAAAGCCGGCCCCGGCACTCTAGCGGAAGCAAATGCCGCGCAATTGCCGGTCGTCGTCTACGACTACGTGCCGGGCCAGGAGCGCGGGAACGTCGATTTCGTACGCGATAACGGCATCGGCGACATCGCGATAGACAGCACCGCCCAAGTCGTTCGAGCCGTAGAGCGCTTGGTGAAGAACGCCGAACGCCTAAAGGCGATGCGCGTCGCTCAGGAGATCGTGGCGCCCAAGCGCAGTTCGCGCCGCATCGCGCGGCTGATCGCGCAGATCGCCAATACCGGAACGATACCCGACGAAAACGTCTTCGTCGCACCGCTACGCACGGTCGTCTCCCTTTGACGGATTGCGGTGAGGCGCTTGCGCCGCGCCGCTCGCACTCGCGGCATACGCCGCTATCGCCGCCGTGAACGCCTCGCCGTAACGGTCGAGCTTCACGTCGCCTACGCCGCCGACCCCGCGAAACTCCGTCTGCGTCGTCGGCCTCTTCGCGGCGAGTTCCTTAAGGGTGGCATCCGAGAAGACCACATACGGCGGAACGCCTTGCTCGTCGGCCAAGTGTTTGCGCAAGCGCCGCAAGAGGTCGAAAAGGTCGTCGTCTGCAGCACCACCCGCGAACGCGGTCACCTTCGCGGCCTTCTTCGCGCGGCCGGCGGTTTTGGGTTTGGCGTACGCGAACTCGCGGTTATCCCGCAACGCCTGCAGGCCGTCGTCCGCCAGGCGAAGCGTGCGATGCAGCGCGTCCTCTTCCAGCATTCCCTCGCGTAAGAGTTCTGAGACGAAGAACAGCCACTCGTCCTTCGAACGTTCGCTTCCGATACCGAAGGTCGAGAGGCGGTCGTGCCCCCACGCCAGCACCTTTTCCGTAGCGTGCCCGCGCAGCACGTCGACGACGTGGTGCGCCCCCGTCGAAAACCCGCCGCGGCCAGAAATCCGATAGACGCACGAGAGCAGTTTGCGCGCCGCGACCGTCGCGTCGATGCGCTCAGGCGGCGCGATGCAGTTGTCGCAGTTGCCGCAGCTCTCCGACTCCGGCCGTTCGCCGAAATACCGAAGTACGTGCGCGCGGCGGCAGTGCGGCGTGGCGGCGAGATCGAGCATCTCCCGAAGCCGCCGCTGCGCTAGATCCCGTTCGTGCGGATCCTCGATTTGGCGCACGAAGTGCCGCTGCTTGGCGGCATCGCCTCCGTTGAAAAAGAGCACACAGTCGCTGCGCAGCCCATCGCGGCCCGCGCGTCCCGTCTCTTGGTAGTACCCTTCGATATTTTTCGGTACGTCGTAATGCACGACGTAACGCACGTTCGGCTTATCGATCCCCATCCCGAACGCGATCGTCGCGCAGACGACGCGCACTTCGTCTCGGATGAAGAGCTCTTGATTGCGGGCGCGCTCCTCCGCCGGCAGCGCCGCATGGTAGGGTACCGCCGATACGCCCGCGGCCCGCAGGCGCAGGGCGAGACGCTCCGCGGTCTGCCGGCTCTGTCCGTAGACGATACCGCTCTGGTTACCGCGCGCCGCCACCCAGTCGACGAGTTGCCGCGCGGCGTCGCGTTTCTCAAAGACGGCGTAACGAAGATTCGGGCGATTGAAGCTGCCCACGAAGCGCGCCGGATCGTTCAGCGGCAGATACCGCTCGATGTCCTCGCGCACGCGCTGCGTCGCCGTCGCGGTCAATGCCACCAGCGGCACGCCCGCAAAGCGCGCACGCAACTCTGGAATCCGCCGGTACTCAGGACGAAAGTCGTGGCCCCACTCGCTAACGCAATGCGCCTCGTCGACGGCGATCCGGCGAAGGTTCCAGCGCGCGAGCCGCTCGAGGAATCCGGGCATCACGATGCGCTCCGGAGCCACGTAGAGCAGCCGGTACCGCCCTGCGTCGAGCGCCTCCAGCCGCCGCGCCGCAACGCGCGCATCGATCGAACTGTTGAGGAACGTGGCCGCGATTCCGTTCCCTTGGAGCGCGTCGACCTGATCTTTCATGAGCGCGATGAGCGGCGAGACGACCAGGGTCAACCCGTCTTCGACCACGGCCGGCAGCTGGAAGCACAGGGACTTCCCGCCGCCGGTCGGCAGGAGCGCGAGGACGTCGCGGCCGCCGAGCAGCGCCTGCACGATCTCGCGCTGCAGCGGGCGGAAGCCGTCGAAACCGAAATGGTGCTTCAGCGCATCGTCGAGCGCCGGATGGGTCATTCGCCGCGCTCTCGC
This sequence comes from bacterium, assembly GCA_021781595.1. GTDB lineage: Bacteria > Vulcanimicrobiota > Vulcanimicrobiia > Vulcanimicrobiales > Vulcanimicrobiaceae > JAJYFL01. The sequence continues at coordinate 8,787 of JAJXWN010000055.1, forward strand.
CTCACACCAGCCCTCCGCGAAACGCCATGGTCGCCGCCCCGACTTGGCCGGCATCGTTGCCGAGCTCGGCGATGACGATCTTCGTCATGCCCTTAGGTACCATGGTCGTGAGTTCGTCGACGCGCGAACGCACCGCGGCGAGCATGAAATCGCCCGCCGAACTCACGCCGCCGCCCAGGGCTATCGTCTCGGGATTCACGCACGCAATCACGTTCGCCAGTCCGAGCGCCAGATCGGCCGTAAAGTTCTTCCACGCGGCTAGTCCGTGGCCGTCACCGGCCTGTGCTGCCTTGCGAATCAACTTCGAACCGAACTTCTCCGGATTCTTGGTAAGGAGCGTGCTGCGCGGAAAGGATGGCGCGACCGCAAACGCGTGCCGGATCAATCCGGTGCCCGAAGCCTGAGCTTCAAAGCAGCCGATCTTTCCGCAACCGCAGATAAACCCATCGGTCGGACGGATCTGCTGGTGCCCGAACTCGCCGGCGCCGGCCTTGTTCCCGATCAAGAGCTTGCCGCCCGATACGATTCCGCCGCCGATCCCCGTGCCCAGCGTCAGCAGCACGAAATCGGCCGTTCCACGGCCCACGCCGAAGGCGTGCTCTCCGAGCGTCGCGCAACGGGCATCGTTGGCGACATGCACCGGAACCGTTCCGAACCGCTCGCGCAGCAGCGCGCCCAGCGGAACGTTTTCCCAACCGAAGTTCGGCGAATAGCGAACGGAGCCGTCGGCGAGGTCGACGTTCCCCGGCGACCCGAGCCCGATCCCGGCAAGATCGCCATTCTTGATCTTCCCGAGCGCTTCGCGCACGACGACCTCTATCAGCGAAACGACGGTAGCAACGCAGCGGTCCTCGATATCCCGCTCGTGCTGGCTCGCAATCTTACCGTCTTCGCCCACGACTCCGGCCGTCACGTGCGACCCGCCCAGATCCACTCCGATAGCTTTGCGCAACTCGCGCTCCTTTCGCATATAACCCGCGGCAACTCGCACACCCTGCCGCACCGGGAAGCCGATCCCTCTCGGGGCTTCTCTCTCTCTACCGTGCGGCACAGGCGGTCTCCTTATGATACCGAACTTTTCCCCGCCATGGAAACCATCGACCTCATCGCCCTGCGCTCGTTTACGCGCGAAACCGGACAGCCGACCCATCCCGAGCTCCTCGATACCACGCCGATGGAACACGTGAAAGAGATCGAGATCGACGAAGAGCACGTCACGATCACGTACAACCAAAAGACCACGCGATACTATAACGCCAACGAAGTCGTGCAGCGCGAGTGGGTCTACAAATATAACGACGACCCGGAGTTCGTCGCCGCGATCGCAAGAGTGATCGCACTCTCCCGAAAGCACCTGAAAGACCTCCCCGAGAACCTCGCCTGCCCCCCCGGCTGCGCGGAATGCTGCAGTGGATACGAACCGTTCGTCAGCCGGGCGGACGCGCGGCGCATCGCCGGGCATCTCAAAATGACCTACACGGAGGCCGTGGACGAATACGTCGTCAAGCGCCCCTCGGCCGACGGCTACCATCTAGGCTGGCTGCGCAAGGTCACCGACGACGTCAGTGCCAGATGCGTCTTTCTGAAGGGATCCAAATCCGGGCACTACTACTGCGGAATCTACGAGGCGCGCCCGGACGACTGCAGGGACTTCACGCCGGTCGGCTGCCAAGACGTCGACGAGTCGCTAGCGCGCGACGCGAAGTTCGAGATCGGCTCGCCCTTCCGGCCAAGGCGGCCGGCGCGCCGGCGCGGCCGCTGACGGGCGCCGCGGCTGCGATGCCAAGCCTGCAGGCACTGGCAGCGCGCGCGCTCCTGCGCGCGACCGTGAAATGGCCGTCGGCATTCGACACCCCGGAGACCGATCTCGCCATCGCGCGAATGCGATCGGCGCTCGAGCGCGCATCGCGGCTATGGGGACGCATCCCGGCCGGCATCGCGCAGCGCGAGATTCGGTCCGGCGCGGTCTCTGGAGAGTGGATAGCCTCGCGAAATGCCTCGCCGGCGGGCGCGCAGCGAATCCTCTACTATCTGCACGGCGGCGGTTACGTCGCGGGCTCGCCGGCGGCGTACCGATCTCTCACATGTGCCTTGGCCCGCACCACGGGGGCGAACGTCTTCGCACTCGG
>JAJXWN010000056.1 GCA_021781595.1 bacterium
GCAACACATAAGAATCTTTGGTTATATTATGGACATATTGTTAGATTATGGACATGGATTAGCTTTCCTGGTAGATTTGGACGGATGGCTCAAGAGCGCGACTACATGGCGCATCGGAGGCGGGCGCTGAGTGGTCGCCCGCTTCTGCGGCAGGGCGGCGGCAGCTGGCTGCATTTCGGCATTCAATGGGCCTGCGACGAGTTGATGTCCGCTGGTCACTCTGAACCCGCAGTAACTCGGGGGGCGTTGATATCGGCGCTCTCGCAAAAACTCGGCACTAGCCGCGATCGTATTTATCGCGTTCTTCGCGGAGACTTGGGGATGGCGCCGGATGCTCTCTGGCGCGTTGGCGTAGCTCTGAACGAACTAGGAGTCTGGTGGATGTCGGGGCCTCTGGCGCTCGCGCTTGAGCCACGGTACGATGCTCATCTGTTAGGTACGGTTGGCGAGCTTGTCCTCGACCCACAGCATTTTCTGATGCGTCCAAAGCTAAAAGACTTTCTGTTGCATCGAGCCGAGTTTCGTGAACCGACTGAGCATGCGCTTAGGCTAATTAAGACGTGCGGTGTTTGGCTACCCGGCGAACAGGCTTTGTTTGAATCTGCGTGGCAGCGGTGGTATGCCGCTGACGCCTCGGAACTCGCGACCAAGGAGCAAGAATCTCACTTCGCCGGCAAGGCACCATCTCTCGCACAGGCAGTATCACTATTGCGTGCACAGCAACGCGCTGATGATTCTGAAGCGCGCGAGCGGGCGTACAGTCTTCAGCTACATGTTCTCAATAAGTATATTGACGAGTACTTTGAAATTGGAGGCTACGAACAGAAACCGCTGTATCCAAGGTCACGATATCCCGTCGAGCAGGTGCCTCGATTCAATCTATTGTCTACCTATGGCCAAAGCGCATTTGGGCAGCAATTGCGTAGGTGGATTGCTCCGGGAAAACGACGCCCATCTGCGAGAGAAGCGTATCGAAACGGATGGAATGTCGTGGAAGGTTCATCCGGACTGCTTGCTTTAGCCTTGTTCGATTACGAACGCGAGTACTATATTTTGCTTGCCCGAATCGTACAGTCGTTACATCTTATTCTTTCAAAGGACGAGGAGCGAACGCCAGCCGATGACGAGACGTTGCGCGTGTTCAAGTCATGGTGGAAATCTCTGTGGGCCATATCGTGCTTGATCGGTCCGCTAGGAGAGCCTCTGGCTGACCTATACGAAGACCTTGTTGACAAGCTTCACCTTCCGGATGATGCGAGTGTATCAGATTTGCAAGGGGCGCTGTTCGCTGAATCGCTTGCCGGTGAGGAGCTACGTAAAATGATCGCGATACCGCCGGGTGTCGCGAAAGAGCTTCGATGGATTTATGTTAGAACCGCGTACGATGCGTCGAACTACCCTAGTTCAACGACTCCAAAAGAGCTCAATACGCTACTAGGAATGCTCCACGGTTCGGATAGCTATTATCCGCCCGACCAGATACGAACTGAACTGTTCTGGTGGTTTGCGGACATCGCGGCTCGTCTGGATGCTTTGAACTGAGAACCATCACGCTCTTCGTGCCCGCGCACTCGTAATCGCTCGATCTTAGTCCGCCGTCGCTTGCCGATGCAAGGGACGCTGCGCTCTTCGCCCTTGTCATTGGCGCTCCAACGGCCCTGTTCGGCTCATCACGAGTCGGCCGCAGGCCGGAAGGAGCCACGATGGACCCCGTCATCAGCGCACTCATCCCGGGAGCCGCAAGCAACGTACAATCCCAGATCGCAGACGTGCTCCGCAATTTCGGGCAGGAAGTTCTACGCCGCGTTGCCGATGCGAAGATTCTCATCAAGCCGCTGAAGAAGGGTGAACGTTACGACGAAGTATCGCCAGCGTTACGTCGCCTCGCGATCGACGTCGATGCGTGGCCGGCACCGCCAGCCGGGCTTTTCGTCGTCGAGGAACGCACCGTGTACCTGCGGTCTCGTTCGCCGATGACCGTCGCCCACGAGTTCGGGCATGCGATCGATTGTGCTCTCGGTGGCGGAGTCTATCTCTCTGGCGTCGACCTGGATATTCGCCGGGCCTTTCACGCTGCGCGATCGTTTGTGACGCCTTACGCAGCGTCTGGAATCGACGAGTACTTTGCCGAGTCCGTTCGCGCTTATGCCGGCGTGAACGATCGGTCGTCGTCTTGGCCTCGGGTTTCGAAGGCGCTCCTTCGTCGTGTCGACCCCTCGATGTGCCAAATTGTCGACTCGCTCCTCGGCTGCGCGACGTAAGCCGCGCAGCCGCTAAAGGCCGAAGTGCTCTGGCAGCGCCGTGACAATGCCGCTGCTCGGATCAAGGACGCCTAGCGTGACCACGTCGGTCATTGTTCCTTCGTCCGTACGAACGAAGGCAATGGCGGTGGCCGACTCGCGCTCTGCCTGAAGACTGCGCCAGATGGATCCGTCGAGCGCGTCCTCGCGCTGTTCGCTCGTGTTCTCGGTCTGCGAGGTAGCACGGGAGCGGTGCGAGCCGCCGTTCAACGACCCGGTCGACGAGGTTCCACTCGTCGTCGACGTACCCTCGCTCGTTCCGCGACGGATTACTGTCGTTTTGCCGACGAGCTCGTTCGCGAGGTCGCGCGTGAGCCGATCATCAGAATCGAAGAAGAACTTGTTGCTGAAATTCGAGACGATGGCGTCGGCGGCGCGCTGATCGCCGATCTGTTTGGCGAGTGCGCTGAGGCTCGTGAGGCCGACCGTCGCGATGAAGTTGCTTTCGCGGATCGTGTTCCACGCTTGAACGTGCCCAGCCGCCGCGTAGTTTGCATATTCGTGACAGACGCGGAGTAAGGGATCGAGGGTTCCGATCCGGTTGCTCGCCGTGCGCTCGCGCGCCATCTGCACCACACTTCGGAAAAGCATGCGCACGACGGTGTTGACGGCGCGCGGATGTTCGGCCTCGTCGATTTCTACGAGGATAACATGACCTTGTTCGACGAGCGACAGATCGATGCCGTGGCGATCGCAGAACGCGCGGCGGACTGCACCGCGCCCGAAGGGCTGCAGTTGCGGGAGCGCCGACTGACGGAGCTCCTCGGCGAGCTTCGGGTCGCGTTTGAGAAGAGGGACGACGCGTCCCTTGATCTCGCGCAGGAGCGAGCGAAGCTTTGTCGCTTCATCCCAGTCGGAGAGTTCGAGCTTTGCCACGAGTTCGAGTGCGTGCGCGAACACGGCATCGAGAAGGCGCCCGTCGAGCGCAACAAGGTCGAGCAGCGTCGGCAGCGTATCGCCCAACTCGAAGTCGTAGGCATCGGCGCCCGGCTCCACGTTCCCGTCCTTGTCGACGGCGGGCGGCACGTGGATCGTTGCCGGGCGAAGCGCCTGAATCAGCTCGACGAATCCTTCAACAAACGCAGAAGGGCCCTGCTTCCAGAATTCAGAGTGAGACTCGCCCAGGCCATCCTTGATCGCATCACCGACGGATTCGTGGCTCATGCCCGCCGTAATGTCTATCGTCGCGCGGCCGGCACCGATACCAACGACGTGAACATGATCAGCAGGGCGGAACGTGCGCGCGATGGCGAGGAAATCGTCGGTAGCGCGTTTCTTGGTGACGAAGACGATGGCGCCGGCCCGTTGCGACGTCCGAAGACCCCAGTAGAAGTCTGGATAGATCTTGGACCGAGTTTTCGAAGAACCGGGCGCACCGACGACGAGCGTTCCGCGGTTCGCGCTGCGCTCAGGGTAGAGAAGGACCGCGCCCTTTTCGGGGGCACCGTTCGTGAGGTTGCGCTCGCGAAAAACCCCTTGTGCGATTCCACCGCAAAGCGCGAGTTGACCGATGATGGATTGCCAGCGTCGCCGGTTTCGTGCTTCGACTCCTGCGTTCGCGGTTGCCGCAATTATTGCGTTCCACGCGGCGATGGCGATGTCGCGGACGCCCGTGCTAAGGGCAATGGCGGCGACGATCATGAGCACGATCGTTCCGTCGTAGTCAGGAAACTGATCCTGCTTCGCTACCCATTGCATCGCAAGTGGTATATGCGAGGCGCCGACGAGCGCGATGCCGATCCAGAATGCGAGATAGCGGGGCTTCGATGCGCTGAAGAGCTCGTTGTCGGCGCCGAAGCCTCGCGCGACCGGAACGGCCAGCGCCATGATGTTCGACGTGATGAGCGCGGACCCGACGTACAGGGCGATCGCCCAGGCGAGATAGTGGAGAGGCCGATGCTGCATCCACGATTCGATGATGGGGTGCAGCTTCGTCGCGAGCCACAAACCAGTGAGGATCGTGAGGATAGGGTCGATGAGCGCGAGGCAGAGGGCGATGAGGTGGTTCTGCGATGCGCGTAGGTGATAGGGGGTCATTTTGAAGTCCTTTCGTAGATGATTCCGTCGTGGTATCCGGAGCGATAGCCGAGATCGTATCCGTAGCCAGAGCCGACGTTGTAGCTCGCCCACACGGCAGCGAGCCCGGCGACGAGGGCCAGAGCAAATGCGAAAATCAGCGATGAGATCGGCGCGAAGGCACGTTTTCGCGCTACGTTGCGAACGTCGGATTCGAGTGAACGAATCGCGCGAACGGAGGCGTCGTGAACCGCGGCGATCCCGTTAGCGACGGCGTCGGTGATGCGTTGATCGTGGACTACACTCGAAGCCACAGCTGCTGTGAGGCGTGCGGCGAACGCGTCGTGCGCGATGGCAGCGTTCGCGCTGCCTGTGATTTCAGATGCGGCCCGATGAAGTTCGTGCAGGAGAAGCCATATCGGGTCGTTGTCGGGTAGACCGGAACGCTCGGCCAGACGTCGTGCCGAGAGTTCGGCATCGGGATCGAGTGACGCGAGATAAAGGTCGCGCGCGTTGGGAGTCACTGCTTCGCATCTCTCTCCGGGATCACGCCGTTGAGGTCGAGCGATGACCCGCGTAAGTCCGAACCCGCCACGTGGAGGTTGATCTGCAAACGCGTTGATGCAAGGCGACCGAGGCGTTTTGAGCCGACCGGGCCGGCGGCCTCAATCAGTCGCAGGCGCTCGGCGTCGACCTGCGCGAGCACGCTCTGAGAGAACGCGTTGAAATACAGCGTCTCGGCGCCAAGACGCTCGGCGAGATCGCTCGTCGCGCCGTACCGGCGTTCGCCGTCGACATCGAGGCCGTTATAGATAATGAAATCCGCGGGGGAACCGAAGCGGCCGTTTTGGACGACTACGATTCGCGCTGGCGTTCCGGCAAACGCGTTGAGCACCACCTGCGCCGTCACCGTCTCGGCGATCATCACGCCGATTGGGGTTGCGACCACCAGTTCGCGACCAGTCGCAAGCACTGTTGAAACCAGAGCCTCTGTGCTGTCGTCGCCGAAAGTCCTGAGCAGATCGTCAATGCGACCACCGGGAACGTCGATGATGACGTCGTCGACGTCGTCGCGATGGCAATCGTCGAGCCACGACTCAGTATTGTTGCCTGCGGTCAGGTCAAATGTCTTGATCGCGTCATCGTAAACGGCGAATGTCCCGGTAGCGGCGTCTAGGTCCCAAGACGCTACGCTGCGGCCGTGGACCGGAAGAAGATCGTGAAACACCTTGGCGAGGAATGTCTTTCCGACACCGCCTTTTTGCGCGAGGGTCGCTATGAGTCGCCGGGCACTCATAGTTCAAGACCCCGTGCACCGAAGCGTTCATTGCTTGACTTCACGTCGGGTTTGGGCGCCGGCGCAGCGACTGCGACACTGGAGCGGGTTGTCGGCTGCAGTGACTTTGTGGGTGCGCTCTGCGCGCGACGCCCCAGGCGACGGCGCTGAAGGCACGCTGTGCGGAGAAGATCGGCGCTGATGTTCTCGCCCGTTGCGGCCGAGAGCTCTCGCGCTAAGGAGCGCCAGGAGTGACCGCGCTGGTGCAGCGCGATGATCGTGTCGCGAGCCCCTGCGAGAAGCTGCCGTTTCCGACTCAAACGCGACGTCGGATCGGCCTCTTGTAGACGCCGGAGAATCGTTTCGAGTTCTGCTGGTGTCATCGGAAGACCTCAATCAGTGCGTGGTTATTGCGAGAGTCTAGCCGATTAGAAAATCTTGTGCGCGGCATCTACTGCGCACCCAATGCAGCACAAATGATGCACGCATCGCACACTTCACGCCGCGCACCGACGCGCGCGCTATGCGATACTCCGCAACAACGCCAGCGAAGACGCTGCGATTGCCGTTACAAAACCTTCAAATAAGGATGCAGGATGGTGCCCAAGGGCAAACGAGGATCAAAAACGCAACGTCACGGCGGGCGCGTCGTGCTTTCGCTCGACGTTGAGCCACGCGTGCGCGACGCGCTTCGAGAGCGGGCGGCAGCGGCCGGCGTCTCGATGGCGGAATATCTCAGCAACGCGCTTGCCGAACCCGAGCGCCTCTACGTCACTGCTGCCGCCGAGGTCGCGCAGCCGCTCACGATCACCGCGTATCATCTCAGCCGGGCGCTCGCGGCACTCGGAGGTGACGATGCCGGCGAGGCGAGATCGGAACTTCAAGCCGCGGTCCGCGTCATCGCAGCAGCGTTAAAGCCGCTGGCACTCTCGCACGCCGATGAGATTCGTTCCGCTGATCGCCGGCGTGCCGGCGGCTGGACCGGCTAATGATTGGGAAAGTCTGCGCGCCGCCCAGTAAGGGCAGCACGGCGTCTGGGCTGATCGAGTACCTCGTCGGGTACGCCCTCAGCGAAAAGGGAGCGACTCGGCAAGAGATCGCCGACGCGCTCGACGCCGTCTACATCGAATGTGAGGACCGCGCCGATCTTGGCGTCGGTGCCGTATGGAGCCCGGAAGCCGGCAGTGGCATTCGACCGTCGTCGATCCTTGCCCGGAACTGCGCCTCTTTCTCTACCGCGAGCCTAGAGATCGACGCGGATGCAGCCCGCAATCCAGGCGTGCGCTCAAGTGCGATTCATTTCGTCTGGTCCTGGAGTGAAGAAGAGACGAAGACTCTCAGTGACCAGCAGGTTCACGAGTATGTGGGCGAAGTTCTCGAGAAGCTCGGTCTTCGTGAGCACCGCAGCGTTGCGGTCGTCCATCGCGACACCGATAATCTGCACGTTCACTGTGCTGTCGGCAGCGTGAACCCGGGAACCGGTCTTGCCTACGATCGCACCGGGCTGCACCGCCGAATGGCATGGGCAGAACGAGAGGTTGAACTCGCACACGGACTCTCGCACGATCGCGGCCTTGCCGTCGTTCAAGATGCCGGCCTCGATACCGCACACGTTCGTTGGGCGGATAAACACGAACTGGCCGCATGGCGAGCGGAACGCCGCGAAGAGCGGCTCATACGTCAGGAGCGGCGTTCGTTCGAGGGGTACCGCACCCGGGATACGTCATTCGAGCGATATGTCGATGCAACGGTTGCGCCACGCCTTGTCACAGCGATGGGGCTCGAACAACAGCGAGGTGACGAGCCTTCATGGGCCACGCTCCATGCGGTTGCCGCACGGTACGGGTGCGCGATCGAGCGGAGGGATGACGGTGAGATCGTCGTCCGAGACGTCGGCATCGGCGAGTCGCGCGTAGCGCATGAACGGTATCGGAGGGAACTGCGCGATGAACTAGCAGCGCGCGGAGCCGAACCCGATGAGATCGAGGCGAATATCGCCGACGTTCGCGCTCGGCACACACTTGAAGAGGCACAGGAGCGCGACCAGAAACTCGCGTCGGGCGACACGGCCGCGGTTAGCGGAACCCTCCGAGCCCGCCTGAGCGAACTGCCGGAATATCAGAATGCGGATCAAGCCGAAGCGTTCGCTATCGAGCGCGTCGCCGCGGATCCGAACCGCGTACTAAAAGCGGTCACGGCCCAGAGCAGTACGTTTATGCGGGAAGACGTCGACCAGTATCTCGCGGTGCGTATCGCCGATCCGGATGCGATCGAGCGCCTCGGCGACCTGGTCGTGCGAGACCCGTCCATTCGCGTCCTCTCTGCCGATCCTATCCAGCCGTTGATGACGACGACGGAGATTCTCGGCATCGAAGACCAGCTTCGAGAAGATGCCGCGGCCCTGGCAACGACGGCGCCGCGTATCAGTGAAGCCGATATCGTCGAGGCGATTCGTCTATACGAAGCGGAACAACAAGCGCAACGCGATCAACCGTTCCGGCTGTCCTCAGAGCAACGCGAGGCGCTTCTTCGCATTGCTTCGGGTTCGATGGTCGTTATCGAAGGGCTCCCTGGCGTAGGCAAGACGACGATCCAAGGTGCCGTGCGTGTTCTCGGCGAGCTTACCGGTCGCGAGGTGGTCGGCCTTACGCTCTCTCAGGCCGCGGCCGAGCGTTTAGAGAGTGAGGCCGGCTTCCATTGCGTGAATACGGCACGAGCGCGAATACTCGAAGACGGGAACCAGGCGGTTATTCCTGACGGGGGCATTGTCGTCGTCGACGAGGCCGCGATGGTAGACTCTCGAGCAAACGGGAAGATTCTCGCACTTGCTCGCGAGCGCGGGAGTATCGTGTTGGAGATTGGCGATGTACGTCAGCTTCAGCCGATCGACTTTGGTGCGTCGTTTCGCATCTTGCGCGAGGTTGCCCGTGACGCCGGCACGCATGCTGAGCTTCGCGACATTCAACGGCAGCAGCGCCCATGGCATCGCGATGCTGTGGCGGAACTCGCCGACGCCATCGCCGCGCCGGATGAGCATGCTCGTTACGCCAAGGTGCGTAGCGCACTAGAAATTCTGGAGGCTCACGGAGCGCTCTCGTGGACCGAGGACCGAGACGCCGCGATCGACGAGGCCGTGCGGCTCTCCGGGATCCGGCGGAAGGAGGGTCACGATACGCTTACGCTCGCGTCCGATCGCGACAGCGTTCGTCATCTTTCGGAAGAAGATCGGCGTTGCTCCGGGCTCGATGGGGCGGGGCGTCGTTTTCAGACGGCAAGCGGAGCGCGCGAATTTGCCACTGGCGATCGGCTGATGTTCCTAGAGAACAACTATGGCAAGTGTGGCTTCACCGTGCGCAACGGCGACCGCGGGACGGTTATCGAATTGCGCCCGGACTGCATCACCGTAGAGCTCGACGGCGTGCAGCCGCGGACAGTGGCATTCTCCCCGCTTGTGTATCAGGGTTTTGACTATGCAAATGCGTGTACGCTTCACAAGGCGCAGGGAGCGAGCGTCGACGCGGCCGTGGCGCTGATCGATCGGAGCGCTTCGGCAGAGTTGCTGTTCGTAGCGGTGAGTCGTTCCAAGCAAGATTTGGACGTTGTTATTCCGCGTTCAGCGTTTCGCAACATCGATGATCTCGCCCGTCACGTATCCGAGAGCATCTCATTGAAGACGACGACGCAAACGTACGACGAGATTCTCGAACGCACGGGCGGCAAGGAGACCATTCGCGTTCGGAACATTGAGTCGCAACGCGAGGCCGTGCCGATGCGCCGGCTCTACGAAGCGGAGGTCGCCGAGCCTGTACGGGCCCATAACGTAGAACGCGTCGAGCACGTCCGTGAAGCGTACCGGCAGCGTAAGGACGAGATTGCCGCGTCAGATATGTCAATGGAGGATCGACTCGAGGCCGGCAGAGACGCACTACGTACTATGCGGAGCTCGATCTTAGGCATCTACCGCGAACACAAGCCGCAGCCGTTTGGAGAGTGGTTGGAGGAATGGCAAGAGCGGCGCGAGCGAGTTCGGGCTTCCGTAGATCGTGGGGAAACGCGAGAGCAGACGATCCATCACGAGCGAGCAGTCGGCGGCGAGTTCTCGCGCGCTGAAGAAGCATCGCAAAGCAGCGGGCTTGGCCGCGAACGGTAAGCCTCAGGATAGAGGCGTTTATTTGAGCACCAGTAGGCCATCCGGCCCGCGCGATACCCATGCTTTGCTACTGCCTCTCGGTAAGGCACTGGTGTCGAGTTCGTTGGACCACGGCAGCGAGAGCTCTTTACCAAGCTGCAGGCAAAGGCGCACTGTTTTAACGCTCGTGCAGTGCTGCAGAAGTTCCTGAAGTACGTGGGCTCGGAACGTGTAGGTGCTCTCGAGAAGCTCGCGCGCCTCTTGTAATGGCTGGCGAACGCCGACGTCGCTTAGAAGCTCGAGAGCAGCGCGTTCCGGTTCGGAGACGTTGGGCTCGTTTATCCGATCTTTAAACGGTCTCACGAAGAGCAGACGCGGTGAGGTTTCCTCGAAGAGCCGCTTGCGGTGATATGAGACTGGGAAGCGTTCTGTGAACCAGCTCGGCAGTCGTGGGATCGTCGACCGACTATAGAGACGTAAGATTGGACGGTATGCAATGTACTGGCGGTAACCGTACCAATCAAGGGCAGTTTTTCCGCCTACGTACAGGTCCGCGTAAGTCCGCTGAAGCGCTAGAACGCTAGGGCGAACGGAGAGCTCATCTCCGGGCTTGGCGTAGACCCCTCGACTAAGGCGCGTCAGCCAGCCGGCTTTCACATAGTGCGTGGTGAGGTCCGCGGATATACCGAGCTTTCGAAGGTCGCCGCTGGTGAGGGGCGTGCCCGGGCGCAGATGCTCCGTGAGGAGTTTTAGTCTATTTGCTTCAGGCGTAGTCACGCTACGACAATAGCAGACTTTCCAAATAAAGTCGCGCCGTCGCGCTGAACACGTGCCTCTGGGTCAGGCCGAGGCAACGCTGAGCGAAGCGCTGGAAACCAGAATCGAGGCCACGATAGAGCGCCCTACCATCCCGTTGGTTTATGAATCGTCTTGCCGGCAGCGTCCGTAAGCGTGGCTGGAAATTGCGCCGCGATAAGATGAGGCTCTTCGATGCCCCTGGTGAATCTGGCCATTCTACGTAGCTCGACGCTCGGATGCGCCTTAGGCGCAGCTCCCGCGCGCCCCGAAAGGCGGTGCTTACAGTCGGCAGTGCTTTGCGTATGAGGGTTGAAGACGCCGACCGGAATGCCAAACTCTTTGTTGACGATGCGAATGGGTTCGGCGAGATCGGA
>JAJXWN010000057.1 GCA_021781595.1 bacterium
GACGCAAGCGGTACCGGCGCGTTCGAGCAGCCGCGGCAGCAAAGCGAAGACCGAAGGCGTGTATCCGCGCGTCGTGGTCGGTTCACCGATCGCGAGCCCCACTTCGCGCTGCGCCATCGCGAAGCGTGTGACGCTATCCATCATGAACATCACGTCGAGCCCCGCCTCCCGAAAGAACTCGGCGATGGTAGTAGCAACGAAGGCTGCCTTGATGCGCACCAGCGCGGGCTGATCGCTGGTCGACACGACGACGACGCTACGGCGTAGCCCTTCTTCTCCCAAATCCCGTTCGATGAAATCGCGCACTTCTTTACCGCGCTCGCCGACGAGCGCGATCACGTTGATGTCGGCGGAGGTATTGCGCGCGATCATCCCGAGAATCGTCGATTTTCCGACGCCACTGCCGGCGAAGATGCCGACGCGCTGTCCTTTCCCGCAGGTCAAGAGACCATCGATAGCGCGAATGCCGAGGGAGAGCGGCTCTGCGACACGCTTACGCGTGAGCGGATCGGGCGGAGCGGCGAACACGCGCGCGCGGCGCTCGGCGACGATACGCCCCTTGCCGTCGATCGGGCGACCGAGTCCGTCCAGTATGCGGCCGAGCAGCCGGTCGGTAACGCCGATCTCGAGCGTCTTCCCAAGCGTGACGACGTCGGATCCCGCTCCGATGCCGGTGAGATCGCCGAGCGGCATGATCAGCACTTTGTTGTCGCGGAAGCCCACGACTTCGGCCAGCACCGGTTCGGCATCGGGCTTGTAGAGCAGATGGCAGGTCTCGCCGATTGCCATGTTGGGGCCCAGACTCTCGATCACGACGCCGATAACCTGGCGAACCTTTCCGTTCTGGCGTACCAAATCTGAAGATTCGATCAGACCGATGTACTTGTCGGCGGAGAATGCCGGGAGCTGCGCAGGTGCAAATGGCGCATCCGCGCTGCGCGCTACGCGCCCCCCGCCGGCAGAGCCGCCGGGGCCCCCGGCCTTCGGCCCTCGCGCATTTTCATCCGCTTCCATGTGGCTCTCAAGGGCCATGGGTTATTAACTGGCTTGTGCGGGCGGGAGCAGGGACGCGGCGCGCTGGGTCGGCGGCGGCGCAAGCGGGAGCGGGTCCTCGACGCCTAGCAGCCGCCTCGCCTCGCGCATCTGCGTAGAGATCTTCGCGTCGAGCGTTCCACCCTCGGTTTCGATAACGACGCCGCCCCGGTCGACGCGGTGGTCTTCGACGACGCGCAGGTTTTCGAGGTCGTCGAGAGCCATGATTCTCTCGCGATGCTCGCGCATCGTTCCGATATCTGCCGGATTCACGCGCACCGTCACCTTTTCACGGCTCACGAGGCGCCCGATTGCGGCGCGCGTCATGTCGAGCACGACGTTCTTATCCGCATCGATCTGCCAGTGGAGCACGCGTTCCGCGATGGCCGTCGCCAGACGCACGAGCTCCGGCTCGGCGCTCTCGATGATTTTATGACGCTCGACGCGCGCCATATCGATCAGTCCGCGCATCGTCGAAAGCATCTCGTCCATCTCGACTTGCGCGGCCTCCCGCCCCTCCCTTTGGCCGCGCTCGAAACCGGCACCGCGCGCATCGGCTTCGATCCGCGCGACGCTCGCGTTCGCCTCGGCTGTCAGCTCGAGTGCCTGCGCCCGCGCGCGTTCGACGAGCCGCTCGGCCTCACGGGCCGTATCGTCGAGCAACGCCCGAGCCTCGCGGGCCACCGCCTCCCAATCGACCGAGGGAACCTGCGCCGGCAACGGCTCGAGTGTGCCCATCTCGACGAGCGGCGAGATCACGCTCGCCGACAGATCGACCGGCGGCGCCTGCACGCAATAAACTTCCGCTCGGAAGCGCGCCCCCTTGAGGACGCTACCCACCCGCAAAGACCTTACCATAGCGGCCCGACCGAGCGCGGCGCATCACACGAGCCTCTCGTCCTTGGCACCGCGTGCGATCACGATCTGGCCGTTCTCTTCGAGCGTGCGGATCACGTCGACCACGCTCTGCTGCGCCTTGCCGACCTCGCGCATGCGGACCGGTCCTAATATCTCGATATCTTCGCGTAACGTCTGACCGGCGCGGGACGACATGTTCTTGAAGATGCGCGCCAGCAGTTCGTCGTTGGCAATCTTCAGAGCGAGAGCCAAATCCTTCCCGTCGACCTCCTTGAGAATGCGCTGGATGGAACGATCGTCGAGCGTAACGATGTCTTCAAAGACGAACAGCAGATTCTTGACCTCGATCGCCAGATCCGGATCGCGTTTGTAGAGCCCTTCGAGAATGTTCTTCTCCGTCTCGCGGTCGACGAATCCCATAACGTGCGCGAGCGACTGGACGCCCCCGGCCTTCGCGAAATCCGCGCCGCTCACGAGCAGACGCCGCCCGAGCAATTCGTCGAGCTGTTCCAGCACCTCCGGCGCTGTCTTCTGCAGGATCGCGATGCGCATCGCGACTTCGGCTTGCAGCTCCGGCGGTAGCGCCGACAGGACCGAGCCGGCCTGTTCGGGAGCCATATAGACGAGAATGAGCGCGATCGTCTGCGGATGCTCGTCTTGAACGAACTGAAGGAGCTGCGCGGGCTCCGTCTTCTTTATCAGTTCGAGCGGGTTGCCGTGTTTGAGAGCGGCAAAGAGACGGCTTGTCATATCGTCGGCTTGCCCGGCCCCGAAGGAGCGCTCCAGAATCTCCTTCGCGTATTCGATGCCGCCTTCATTGATATACTTCAGTGCGATGGCGCGTTGGTAGGCTTCGCTGATCACGGCGTCCCGTCTCTCGATCTCGACCGTAGAGATCTTCGCGATCTCGAGCACGATGCGCTCGACTTCGTCCTGTCGCAGAAACTTAAAGATCGTCGCGGAGAGCTCGAGCCCCAAGGTGATGACCAGGATCGCAGCCTTCTCCGGACCGGCGACCTCAAGTGCCGCAGGTCCGGCAACGACCGAAGGTTCGACGCTCATTACTGGGCTGGTCGCAAGGTTCACGATCGGCGACTCCATCATTGTGCCAGCCACAACTTCACGAGCTTGGCAACGCTGTCGGGGCTTTCTTGCGCCACCGTCGTAACGTATTCGATCATCTGCTCGCGGGTCAGGTCGGCAGCCGACCGAATCGGCGCGGCGATGCCGGGAATACCGTCTAGCATCGGATGGTCTTCGAAGGGTGGAAGTTCCTCGGCGAGCGAGGAGTCGAAGGACGGCGGACCCATCGATGGCGAGAACCGGTGCGAGCGCAGGCGACCCGCCAGAAGACCCAGCAGCGCCAGGAGCGCGACGACGCCGACCGCGGCCGCCGCCCACGTAGGGATTCCGAACGCGGTGGCTGCAGAAGCGGCGCTCGATCGCGGCGCGCTGACCGCCGGGTTGAACGGAATCGCTTCAACGGAGACCTGATCGCCGTTGGCAAGGTTCAAACCCGCCGCGGCGATCACGGCGTTGCGCACCTGAGCGATGTTGGCGGGCGTCAGCGAGTACGAATTCGCACCGCCGCTCGAATTCACCAGGACGGCGACGCTGGTCTGCAGCACCTTGCCGGGCGCATCGATGTGCTTGGTGCTCTGCTCGGAGATATCGTAGTTCGTGGTGTTATCGGACTTATTGTATTTGCCGGCGCCGGACGGCCCCTGGAGAGCCTGGTAGGTTCCGATATTGCTGGTCGTGCCCGGAACGCCGACGGCGCCGCGGACCGGCTGCGTTCCGCTGTATGACTCGCGTTTGTTCTGCTGCGAAAGCACCGTGCCCATGGGAGCGTAGTTCTTCGTCTCGGTCGAGTTGGCGTCGAAATCCATCTTGGTCGACACGCGCGCGACGGCGTGACCCCGGCCGATCGTCTGGTCGAGCATCGATTGGATGCTCGCCTGCAGCGACGCTTCGTAGCGCTGCTTTGCAACCAGCTGCTCCTGGGTGAGGTTGAGCGGATCCTGCGCCGCCTTGCCGGCGATTTCGCCCGGGGCCGGCAGAAGCACTTGCCCATCCTGATTGATGATGGTGACGGCTTCCGGCTTGAGCCCGGTAACCGCACGAGCGACGAGCATCGTTATGCCTTCGACTTGCCGCGACGAAAGGCCCATCCCCGGCTTCGTGGTGATCGCAACCGAAGCGGTCGCCGCCTGTTGCGTGGTCGAGTAGAGCGACGGCTGCGGGCTCGCTATGTTTACGCGAGCGGCCGCGACCGGATCGAGGCCATCGATAGTGCGTTCGAGCTCACCTTCGATCGCGCGCGTCTTATCGATGCGCTCTTGGAAAGCCGTCATGCCAAAGTTCGTCCGGTCGAAGAGCTCGTAGCCGACGCCGCCGCCCTTGATGATGTTGGCCCCGGCGATGGCGACTCGCTCCTGTGAGAGATCCTGCGAGGGCACGTAGACGGTGCGGCCACCCGGCGAGAGCTGGTAGGGAACTTTATCTTCTTTGAGACGCTGCGTCACGGCCGAGGCGTCGCTCGGAGCCAAATTGGAGAAGAGCACTTCATAGTTCGGTTTATCGAATAGGTACAGCGCCCCAACCGCCAAGATCGCGACGGAAACGACACCGATCCCGCCGGCTGCGAGCATGCGCGCCTGGCGGTTTTGGCCATTCCACATCGTCCGCAACCGCGCGACGAACGCGTCCCACATTAACGCGGTACGATCCACAGACGCACCCAATTCGGCAGTCGGCCGGCCGTGGCCCAACGCGGGACATCCATGCCCTGCGTGTTCCGTCCGAACACATCCGAGTGGTACGGACTATTACACTCTCTATCGGAGATTTTGTTCAATTCTTTACTCGTACCGCTCAAGACGCTAACTCCGACCTCTCGGCACCGAGCGAGACACGCTCGACCGGCACCCCGAGGAGCCCCTCCAAACGTTTGACGTAGGCGCGCGCGGCCGGCGGTAGATCGCCGATGCGGCGGACGCCCGAGATATCGTCGGACCAACCTTCGATCTCCTCGACCTCGACTTCGAGTCCGCTGCAAGCGGCCGAACCGAAGCCGACCGGGAGGCCGTTCAAGCGATAACCCGTGACGATACCCACGCGTTCGAAACCGGAAAGGACGTCGAGCTTCGTGACCGCCGCAGAGGATAGCCCGTTCAGCTGCACGGCGTAGCGTGCCGCGACTGCATCGAACCAGCCGCACCGCCGCGGCCGGCCTGTAACGGTACCGAACTCGACACCTTGGCGCCGGAGGCGCTCTCCGCGCTCATCGTCGAGCTCCGACGGAAACGGTCCGGCACCGACCCGCGTCGCATACGCCTTCACGACGCCGATAACGCGGCCGATGGCCGTGGGGCCGATCCCCAGACCCGTACAGGCGCCGCCGGCCAGCGTATGCGAGCTCGTCACGAACGGATAGGTGCCGTAACCGACATCGAGCAACGTGCCCTGCGCACCCTCGATCAGCACCTTGCGCCCGTTTTCCAGCGCGTCGTGGATATAGGCGACACCATCGACGACGTGCGGTGCGATGCGCTCGGCGGCCTCCAGCGTCTGCGCGATCGTATCTTCTTCCGTCGGCATCTCAGCCGAGCTCCGCGGGCGACCGAGCAAATTCATGCGGATCCGATCTGCGACGACCTCTCTGCGATGCAAGTCTCCGAAGGTGATTCCGGCACGCGCGACCTTGTCGACGTACGCCGGACCGATTCCGCGGCCCGTGGTGCCGATAGCCGCTGCCCCGCGCGCCGCCTCGCTCGCGCGGTCGGCCGCCGCGTGGTACGGAAAGACGATGTGCGCGCGGTCGGAGATGCGAACGCGGCCGATGTCGACGCCGATCGCCCGCAAAGCATCCAGTTCGGCGAGCAGGCCGGCAAGGCTCACCACCGTCCCGCCGCCGACGAACAGCTCGCAGTCCGGGTTCAGGACCCCCGACGGAACGATGCGCAGCGCCAGCGTCCGGTCGCCGAGGCGAATGGTGTGACCGGCGTTATCCCCGCCGCCGAAACGCGCGACGATATCGTAGCCGCTCGCCAAGTAGTCGACGATGCGCCCCTTCCCCTCGTCTCCCCACTGAATCCCTACCACGACGTCGGCTTTGCCGGCGGCGCAAGCGCTATTCACTGCGGAACTCCAGATCGCTCGTGTCGCCGAACGGGATCTGCGCGATCCCTTCAAACTGCGTGAGGATGAACTCGCTGAAGAGCGCGTTGGGCCAGACGAAGTCGACGCGCGTAAAATGCTTTGGATCGTTCGGATCGAAGGACTCGTGAAGCAGATGGTCGCCCGGATCGCTCGCGAGCAGCTCCGAGAGCACATCTTGCTTTTCGGCCGGAGAGGTGGCGGTGAGGCCCTCCATCACCAGCGACATCGGCCAAACCCAGTGATCGGGCGTGTGGTAGCTGCCGATGCCGCGAGCGACGGAACCGGTATAATACGACGGGTTGTCCTGCGAAAGCAGGAAGGCGCGCGTGTTGAGATAGTACCGGTCGTTCGCGGTGGTATAGCCGATATACGGTGCCGAAAGCAGGCTCGGCACGTTGGCGTCGTCCGTGAGGATCGCATGCCCCAAGCCGTCAACCTCGTAGGCATAGATATAGCCGTATTTCGGAAGATAGACCAGGCCATACGTTTGAATGCCCTGCTGCACTTCATTGCGTAACGCGCGTGCTTCGTGTGCTTTGATGATGTTGTGGTAGACGTTTTGCTCGATGTCGGCCATGTCGCCCAGCGCCACCACGGCGAACATCTCATCCGGGATGAGGTAGTTGTAATAGCAGGCGTCGTCGGAGGGGCGGAAACCCGTCCAGATCATGCCGGTGTATCCGACCGGCCGCCCCGCGCCGTTATCGGCAAGTTCCTTCTCCGTGTAGTGAGAATCGCGCGTATGGTCTTGCTCGCGCTGCATCGTCGCGAGCACCGTATCGAGCGCCTTCGACTCGTCTTCGGTGAAGATCGAGCGGTCGCCGGTCGTCTTCCAATAACTCCAAGCTAGCGTCACCGGATAGGCAAGCGAGTCGAGCTCAAATTTCTGCTCCCACACACGGTAATCGATCGTGAAGGCATTGGCGTAGGGGTCGATCTCGATGTACTTAGCCTGGCGAGCGATGATGCCACGCAGAAGTTGGCGCACGTCGGCGTCCTGCTTGGCGTAGTAGAGATAGGGTCGTGCCTCGGCGCTGGCGTCGCGTAGCCATTCCGCGGGTATGTCGCCAGTCGCGACGTAGACGGTGCCGTCGGGCGTGAACTGCGCGAGTTTCTCGGTATCGAGCAGTGCCGCGCGAAACATCTCCTGGAGGTGGACGTTGGGATTGCGGTAGGCATCTGCGGCTCGCTGGATCGAGTCCAGTTCTAGGGCAGCCGAGCGTAGCGGCAGGGCGATCGCGCAGACGAGCGCCGCAGCGATGAGTGCGCGGACGAGACGGGAGCGAGACTGTCCGGCCACGTTACTGGGGCCAGCTCCCGTGGACGTATAACGCCGGCAACTCGCGGTAGCGGCCGTTGTAGTCCAAACCGTACCCGACGACGTAAACGTCCGGAATCTCGAAGCCGCGGTACTTCACGTCTATTCCGGCGAGCCGGCGATGCGGCCGGTCGAGCAACGTGCAGACTTCGAGCGACGCCGGAGCGCGGGCGCGCAGGGCTTTCACAACGTACTGCAGCGTCAGCCCCGTGTCGATCGTATCCTCTACCAACAAGACGTGGCGTCCTTCGACCGACGCCGAGGTATCCTTCTCAAAGCGAATGCCTTCCGCGTCGTTGTAGCGCGTTAGGGCGATAAAATCGAACTCGCATGGAATATCGATCGCCCGCGTGAGATCGGCCACGAAGACCGCCGAGGCGTTCATGATGCCGACGATCATCGGAAGTTTGCCGGCATAGTCCCTTGCTATCAGAGCGCCGAGATCCCGCACCCGCGCTTGAATGGTCTCTTCGTCGAAGAGCTTTTCGGCGATCATCCGGCGGCGCTCCGCGCCGCCAAACGGGAGAAGAGCCGCTCCACGTCGCGACGCGTGAAGAGTTTGACGTTGATCCCGGGGTGCGTCGCACGGAGCAAGCGCAACTTGCGGTTCTTGCGCGTTTGGAGGCGCGGCCTGAGCACCGTGACCTCGAGATACAGGTCGAACTCCGGTAAATAGAAATCCGGCGTAAACGATTCGACGACGTTCCCGTACCGATCCCAGGCGATGGGGAAGCAGCGCGGCTCGTACCTCCAGTCCACCCTATAAAAATCGAGGAGCTGGGCGAGTTCTTCTTCGCTGCTGTGAGCGAACCGGGGCGCGCGCATTGCCACGGACCGACATCTACGACGCCGGTGCCTCGGATTCCGCTCGAACTGGGAGCACGACTTCGAAACGAGCGCCACCGAGCGGCGAGTCGGAGGCACGAACCTCGCCGCCGGCGCGCTCGACGATCATCGCGACGATCGCTAAGCCGATGCCGCTGCCCCGGCGCGCGCCCACGCGCGAGCCTCGCACGCGCAGCCCGAAGATCGACGAGCGCTCCTCGGGAGCGATGCCCGGTCCATCGTCGTCGACGACGATGCAAGCGAAGGCTCCTTGCGAGCGTGCGTCCGCACGAACGATCCCTCGCTCGCGGCCGTATTTGAGGGCGTTGTCGAGCAAGTTGACCGCAATCTGCAGGCACGCGTCGGCGTCGAGCGCAACGCGCAGCGCCGGTGGGGCGTCCCACTGCAGCACGATACCGCGCGCGCCGGCGAGCGGCCGCACGATCTCACACGCCCGCCCAAGTTGCTCGCGAACCTCGCAGGCGCTCCCAACGAGGGCGTCGGCTGTGAGATCCAGCAGCGAGAACTCAAACATTCCGTCGAGCAGCCGCCCCAAGCGCAACGCTTCGCGTCGAGCCGTCTCGAGGAAGCGGCGCTGCGTCGGCGGATCCACAGGCCGGTCGAGCAGCGTCTCCAGATAGCCGCTGATGGACGTGAGCGGCGTGCGCAGCTCGTGGCCGACCGTAGCAAAGAATTCATATCGTTCGCGCTCCCGAGCACCACGCTCGAGCGCTGTCTGGATATCGCGTTCGAGTCCGATCTGCGGATCGAAGCCCCGCAGTAGCGTCCAGCCGGTCTCCACGCGCAGGTCGCAAACACAGGCGACGGCCGCCGCCACGCGTTCGAGCGCCGCCCGCACGTCGACGGCCGAGGGCAGGCGCTCGGTTTGCGACGGCGCCTCGCGGCGTTCGCCGGTCATGACGATGACGTAGCGGTCGCTCCCGGGGTCGTGCCCGAGTGCGTCGCCGGCCCGCAGGCTTCGCGCCGCCGCCGCCACGATCGCGAGACTTGTTTGGCGCTCGACGCGAAGCGCCATGCGGCGCCCGTCGCGCCAAGCGACCCGCTCGAACTGTGGAAGGCGCACGACCAGCAAAGGAACCGGGCGGTGCGCGAGTGCCGCCTCCAGCGGCTCCGCCAAGCGCGCGAGGCGCGTCAGCCGCCCGCTAACGCCGGGCGAACTTGTAGCCAAAACCGTGGATCGTCTGCAGCGTGGCCGGCAGCCCGTTGACCTCTTCGACTTTTTGGCGGATGCGCCGCACATGCACGTCGACAGTCCGTTCGTCGCCGTCGAAATCAAAGCCCCAGGCGCGTTCGAGCAGCGTCCGGCGTGAGAGCGCCACGCCAGGGTTGCTTGCGAGCATCAGGAACAGCGCAAACTCCCGCGGTTTCAGCCGGGCATCGATCCCATCGACGCGAACCTCGCGCGCCGCTTCGTCGATCTCCAAGCGGCCGAAGCGCAGCAGCCGCAGCGGCGCGTCGTAGGCATGGCCCACGCGCCGAACGATCGCTTTGATGCGCGCGACCAATTCGCGCGGCGAAAACGGCTTGCAGAGGTAGTCGTCCGCACCGACTTCGAACCCAACGATACGGTCGATCTCGTCGTTGCGTGCGGTGAGCATGAGGATGGGCAGTTCGCGCTTCTCGCGCCGTAGCGCGCGCGCCACGTCGAATCCGTCGAGGCCGGGCAGGCCCACGTCGAGAACAAGCATGTCGGCCAGTTCGCGGGCCGCACGCATGGCCGCGTTGCCGTCAGCAACCGCGAAGATCTCGAAGCCCTCGCGCTCCAGGTGGTGGGTAACGAGTTCCCGGATCGCCGCATCGTCTTCGGCGACCACGATCCTTAGTGCGGACATGCACGGGATAGTGCCCGGTACGCCACGCGCACGGACGCACGGCGGATCAGCCGTCTTCGGTGGCAGCCTCCGCGAATGGCCCGAATGCTGCCGCATGCTCGCGGAGCTTGCGATAGATGAGCGACGCCGGAAAGCCGAGACGCTCCATGGCGCGCGCGGCCGAGGCATAGCTGATGCCGGGCTTCGTGCGGAAGAGCTTCGCGATGGCGGCATCGATGCGCTCGGCCTCGACGGACTCGCTCTCTCGCAGCGCATCGTAGGCGGCTTCGCGATCGACTCCCTTGAGCACCAGCTCGCCCACGAGGCGCGCGTCCCCGATTGCCCTCCGCTTCTGCTCGATGTGAAGCCGTGCGAAGAGCCGGTCGTCGACGTAGCCGTCGCGCTTGCAGCGTTCGACCGCCACCCGAACGTCGCCGCCGAGAAAGCCGTGGCGCTCAAGACGTTGCCAGAGCTGGGCCTCGGTCAGACGGCGCCGTGCGAGCATGCAAAGCGCAGTCACGTAGGCGCTGCGGGAGGCGCCCTCCGCGCGTTCGTTCACTCCTCGCCGATGACGGGCTCTACCGAACCGTTGCGCGAGACGCCGACGCCGAGTTCCTCGCGAATCTTCGTCGTGATCTCGTCGGCCAGATCGACGTGCTCTTCGAGGTACGATTTTGCGTTCTCGCGTCCTTGACCGATGCGCGTCTCGCCGTAGGTGTACCACGAACCGCTCTTGCCGACGATGTTCCGCTCGAGTGCGACATCGAGAATCGAGCCCATCTTGCTGATGCCGCGGCCATAGGTAATATCGAAC
>JAJXWN010000058.1 GCA_021781595.1 bacterium
AACCCCGACAGCCTCCTAGCGTTTCGAGACGCGCGGCGGGCGGCGCCGCGACTTTAACGAGCGGCTGCGCAAAAAGCCTTTGAACGGCTCGTCCGCGCGATACCGTTCCTCGATGCACGCGCCGATGGTCCGCAGAAGTTCGCGTCCCGTCATCGATGCGACGCGCGCACCCGAGATCACGTCGAGCATCCGGCTCGCCGAGCCCACCGGGGGCTCGTAATCACCTTCGAGTTCGAGGACGGCTTTCGTATAGTCCTCGTCGGCCGCGAGCGCGAGGGTGCCCACGAAATCAGGGTAGACGCCATCGGTCGAAGGCGACCAACGCACCGTCCAACGGCGGTCGAACTGGCCCGCTACGTGTTCCGCATCGTAGGAAACCAAGAGTTCTCGCGCGAGCCCGGACCCGAAAGCATGCACGGCCATCGGCACCTTCAAGGCGATCGTCCTGCTCCAGCCGCACTGCGACGCGACCTGCATCGCCCGCTCGAGATAACCCCGCGCACAATGGTACGGACAACGGACCGGCAGCCGTTCGAGTACGTGCATTATGGACCGTATCCTACGCCGGAGGAGGGAAACGCTAGAGAACATCGCGCCCAAAGCTCCACGCCGGCGGGCTACCCGTGCCCCTGATTCTTTCGTTGTAGAGAACATCTCGGGAAGCGGCTTCCGGCCGCCGGCAGATTTAGTCGGCGACGAGGCACCGCGCGAGCGGGTCGAGCGCCCGGGCCCGCCACCGCTGCTCGTAGTTAGCCGCCAAGAGGGCATTGCGAGCGCGGATCCACGGTGAACGCTGCGCCTCGCGTACGAGCTCGAGCGCGCGCAACTGGTCGGCGCGATACCGTTCGCGCAAGAGCGCTATGGCGCGGGCGGCCGCCTGCGGATGTGTCCCGCGAAACGGCAGCAGCGTGGGCCAAATCGTCCTAAAATAATCGGCTACGTCGATGCTGTCGAGTTCCTCCCGTGCGACGATCGCACCGGCTTGCCCAAGGCTTGAGTATTGCCGGCCCTTCTCGGCGTGACGGCGCGCGGAGAGCACGTGACCGTAGTGTGCGTACACGTACGGAAGCGCCAACCGTTTACCGTCGTGTCCGACGAGCTGCTCGTGGACGCGACCGTGCCAGCGCAGATCCGGCTTGAAGCGAAAGAACGCCATCCGCCGCTCGATCGACGTGTAAAGATCGAACGACGCGAAGAAGTGCCACGTATACCCGTCGACAAAATCGTAGGACGAAGGAACCAGCGAAAGGCGGCGTGCGACGTTGCGGATGGTCGCGCCGTGAACCTCGTCGGCGTCGACGAACGCGACCCACGTGCCGGCCTCGAGCTCCGCGTGCACGCGCAGGCAGGCATTGCGCGCGGCCGAGAAATCGGTGAACGGCGTACGGTCGACGGCCACTTGTCCGTTTCGACCGAACCAGCTCGCGTTCAAAGTGTCTGCATGTGGAGAGGGGCCGGGCGCGTTGTCGTTGACGATGAGCCGGTCGACCGCACCGACCAGCGAATCGAGCAGCGTACCCAGGAACGGCTCGTCGCGCGGTCCGAGGATGAGGTGCGCGGCGACGTCGAGCATGCGCGTTGTTTCGACACGAGCCCTGCGGCCCGCTCCTAGGCCTGCATCGCAGCTCGTAGAACCTCCACGACGCCCTCCGCGGTCCGATCCCACGAAAACGACGCCGCGCGCCGTAGACCGCGCTCGCGCAGAACCGTGCGCAGGCTCTCCTCCGACGCGATACGCCGCAGCGCGGCAGTCCACTCTTCCACGCTGCGGGGCCGTTCTACGTAGAGCGCCGCGTCGCCGCACACCTCCGGCAGCGACGATGCTCGCGACGCAACGACCGGCGTCCCGCAAGCGAGTGCCTCGAGCGGCGGAAGGCCGAAGCCCTCGTAGATCGAGGGCGCGGCAAGGCAGAGAGCCCCGCGGTACACGTCGCGCAACGCTTCCATGCCCAGACGGCTCAAATGGACGACGTCGCCGGGAACAGCATCCGCGCTGACGACTGCGAGCGCGACCTCGCGCCTTGGGAAAGCCTCACGCCACGCCTCTACGAGCGTAGCTACGTTCTTGCGCGACTCGATCGCGCCGATGTACGCAACGTATCGCCGCCCGCGCAGGGCGGCAGATGCGAACTGCGGTTCGCCAGGCGTGTAGCGCGCATCGGCGGCAAGCGGCACGACCGCGATGCGCTCGGACACGACGCCGAGATACCGTACGATCTCCGTCTTGGTGAACTGCGAGTCGGCCACGATGCGCGCCGCCGTTCGTGCGGTGCGCTCGAACGGCTCTTGCTGCGATCGCCGCTGCGCTGCGTCAGCCGAGGGGAAGGCAAATGGCGCTACGTCGTGGACCGTCGCGACGTTCGGCGTGCCTGGCCGCGACCGAAAGAAGGTACCGTTCCACGGATGCCAGGCTACGTCGGCCCCCCGCGGAAGACGCGACCCTACGCGAAAGTTCGAACGGCCCCCGAGCTCGCGAACGAGCGCCGCCTTCGATAACATCGCCAACATCGACGGCGGATGCTCCACGAGTAGCGTGATATCCACGTCGTCGCGGTCGAGGAGGCGCTCCAGGACCGCGCGCACGTAGACGCCGATTCCGCGCCGATCGGTGAGAAGGTTGCCGGCGTCGACCGCGAGGTGCATCGCGCGGCCATTCGCCATAACTTCTGCCGTCTCAGCCCCGCGGTATGCGGCTAGGCGCAGGAGCGCGCGGCGGTCCTGCTAAAGCCGAGCGCGTGCATCTCTGCACCGGGCTCCTTCGACGGAACGACAGCATTTTGTTGGTCGCCTCCGTTTACGCAAATCTTGCGCAGCCGCTATGGAATCTACCCGGCGGCCGCCAGCAACGGCGCGAACTCTTGCGCGACACCCTCGTTCGCGAAACCTTCGAGGAGACGGGGCTGCACGCGCGCGTGCGCGACTTACTCTACGTGAGCGAATCCTACGACGGCGACCTGCGGTTCACGAACTTCACGTTCCGCATGGACGCCGACGGCGAGCCGCGCCCGCCCACCCGGGGCACCGATCACGTCGTCGACGTCGCGTGGGTGCCCATCGGCGAACTCGATGCGCGCGTCGCCGTGTCAGTCGTACGCGACCCCTTGCTCGCTTACTTACGCGGAGAGAACCGAGATCGTTACACCGGCTACCCCGACGCGGGCATTACTATACAGTGGCCCGAATGCACGAAATAACCGGCGAGAGGAACCGCACCGCCACGCCCTTCGTTCACCTCTGTTGAGAGGAGTACCAATCCCATGCACCGTCCCTTCGCCGGTTTCCGGCTAGCAGGCGTCATAGCAGCGTTGTGCCTTCTCACGGGGTGCGCGCAGGCTCGGGCAACCGCGAACGAGCCGGTCTACGTGCACATGAACGGCGCTAACGATTTTCTGGAACCCATCGTCGCCGTGCGGCCCGGCGAACCCGTCGTCTTCGTCAACCAGGACACCGGGATGCATACCATCGTCGGCTACGACCCGCTGACCGGGGCGCGCGATTCCGCCATAGACGGGGTGGTTGCCGGAACGCCCGGGCCGGGACATCCCCTCCCGACCTACACCGTGCGATTGGCCAAGCCGGGCGTCTACGCGTACTACTGCTCGGTACATGCGATACTTTTTAAGGCCTTCGGCCATGCGGTCCAGCCCGCTCACAGACCCGGCGCGGACGGGTTAGGATCGATGGCCGGCTATATAATCGTCACGACGGATCCGGCTCTGCCCAAGAGCAACCCACCGACAAGCAGGGAGCGAATCGTCCCCGGTTATTTCGGAGGCTGAGCCGCGTGAGGCCGCCGGTCTGATCATCGACGTACGCGCGATCCCGACGTGGCAACGGCACCCGCGGATCTTCGCGGCTTTCGACGCGCTCGCCGAGGGTGACGAACTTCAACTGCGGACCGATCACGAACCGCGGCCGCTACGCGTGCAGTTCGGCGAGCAACGCAGCGGTCAATACCTCTGGATTCAGCGCATGCTGGGCAACGGCAACTGGCTCGTGCAGATACGCCGCATCTCCGCTGGCGGCGCGGCGGGGCGATGCTTCGAGGACGAGCTGGCGCGCCTGGCAGTCTTCGCCGATGCGGATGAAGCGACACTGCACCGGTTGGCCGCGGTCGCAACGGTAAGGGCCCCGCGCGAGCGCCACGCGCTTGTCGAGCAAGGCGCAGCCTGGCCGCATCTCGGGGTGGTGCTCGCGGGGACCCTGCAAGCTTTGGTGACGACCCCGCTCGGGCGCGAACAAGCGCTCTACGACATCATGCCCGGCGAGCCGTTCGGGCACACCTGGCTGCTCGACGGCGGAGCGGCCATCGCTCGCTTCGTCGCACCCTCCAAAGGCGTGCGCGTCGCGCTCTTTCCCGCCGATGCGGTGCGCGCCGCAGCCGGCCGCGACCCCGGCTTCGCACGCGCGCTGGCGGTGGCGTCGGCACAGACGGCGCGCTCGATAGCGGAACGCTTCACCGCCCACCTCTCGCAGCCGGCGGTATCGCGCGTTGCTGCCGCGCTGCTGCCCTACGCGGCGCCGGAGGCAGGCCTAACCCCCGCAGTGGCGGGGCTGCGCGGGCTGAGCCAAAGCCAACTGGCAACGATCGCCGGCACCGTCAAGGAAGTCGTCAACCGCGCGCTCGCCGAACTCGAACGCGAACACGCGATCGTCCGGGCCGAGGGCCACGTCGTGCGTTTGGATCGCTCGCTTCTCACCGAGATTGCGAACCGGTGATGCCGGTCAATGCGCCGCCGGCCCGTGGCCCTTACGATACCGGCATGACCGCATCGAACGAACTCGACGTACGGGCGATCGAGCCCCGCTACAAGCACCCGACCATCCACTCGCGCTTGGATGCACTGGCCACCGGCGAAAGCCTCCAGATCCTCAACGATCACGACCCGCGCCCGTTACGTTACGAAATCGAACACGATCGTCCGGGCGCCTTCGCCTGGAACTACATAGAAAGCGGACCGGAACTCTGGCGCGTCGACATCACGCGCCTATGACCG
The DNA here is from genome assembly GCA_021781595.1 of bacterium. Classification (GTDB taxonomy): domain Bacteria; phylum Vulcanimicrobiota; class Vulcanimicrobiia; order Vulcanimicrobiales; family Vulcanimicrobiaceae; genus JAJYFL01. The sequence continues at coordinate 4,998 of JAJXWN010000058.1, forward strand.
ATGTCACGCTCGACGTGCGCCCGATTCTCGCACGCGGCGAAGAACCTTTCGACGAGATCATGAGCGCGGTGAGCGCGTTGCGCGAAGGCGAACGCCTGCTCTTGATTGCGTCGTTCGAGCCGAAGCCGCTCTTCCGTGTGATGGAACGCAAAGGCTTCACGAACCAATGCCGGCAGGTCGGACCCGACGAGTACCACGTGCTGTTCGCGCGCGCGTAAGCCGTGCAAGCTATCGACGCGAGCGTCAGCGACCCGCGCGGCAGCGGCGGCGTACTGACGCTTGCGCTGACGTTCTTCGCAGCGGGCTGCGTGCTCGTGCTGACGACCGGGGCCTCGCTCGCCGCGCTCCATGCCTTTGCCGCTTTCATAGTCCTCGCGTTTGTGGCAGCAAGCAATCAACTGATTCCGGTCTTGACGGGCGCTCCGGTGAGCGCACCCCGCGCGGTGCTCCTCGCCGCCACGCCGCTGGCAGCCGGTTTCACGCTGCTGGTCGCATCCTTTCTCGGCGCGCCGCTCTTCGAAGCTGCAGGAGCGCTGCTGCTGCTCGGAGCGGCGGGCTGGAGCGGATGGACGATCTCGCGTCTGCTGGGCGCCCCGCTCGAGCGCTCGATTGCCGGTATGATCGGCTTCGCCGCGGTCGCGTTTGTTGCGGCCACGACGATCGGCGCGGCGATGGCCTGCGCCTTGGCCGGCGGCACCGGGTTGCGCGTACTGGCGCTCGCACCGCTGCACGCGCTACTCGCGCTGGCCGCGTTCGCGAGCACGGCAATCGTCGCCGTCTCCGTCCGGTTCGTTCCGATGTTCGCACTCGCCCATCTCGCCGGCAGCCGCCGTCAAGCCATCGCGCGGTGGACCTTCGTCGGGGCTGCCGCGTTCGCCGCTGCGTGCTTCGACCAGCCGAACGCGCTACGAGTAGCGCTGGCAGCGATGCTGGGCGCGCTCGGCATCGCCGGATCGGGCCATCTGCACGAACTTCGCGTTCGGCTTCGAAGGCATCTCGACATCAGCTTGCGCTATGCGGGCGTCGCCTGGATCTGCGCGATGCTAGCCGTCGCCGCGGCCCTGGCCGCGACCTGGTGGCCGCCCGCCGCATATGCCGCCGTCGCTCTGGCAGTGCTCGGATGGGCGAACATCACGATCGTCGGTTATGGGTATAAGATTGCCGGATTCCTCGCCTGGCAGTTCGCACGGGAGCGCAGGCCCGGGGTCGTGTTGCCCACGTTGAGCGCAGCCGTCCCCGAGCGGTGCGCTGTTACAGGCCTTCTCTTGCTTACCACCGGTACGCTCGCGACCGCGTCGGCCCTCGCCGTCGCTCCCGCGTACGTGCGCTGGGCCTTCCTGCCATATGCCGGTGGTGCCGTCGCCGTCTTCGCTTCCTACGCGCGGCTGACGCATCCCTATCTCGGAGGTGCGCGATGATCGTCGATCTCGACAACCGGGGGCTGCCCCCGCCCGAACCCATGATGCACATTCTCGAAGCGCTCGACACCTTGGCGCGCGGCGACGAGGTGCGGGCGCTGCTCGACCGCGAACCGCTCTTTCTCTATCCGGAGTTGGACGATCGCGAACTCGCCTACGATTGCTCGCGCAACGACGATGGCAGCTACACACTGCGGGTACGCTGCCGGTGAGCGCCGCACGGCAGGAGGAGGTACGCGAAGCGCTTGGCGGCGTGATCGATCCGGAGCTCGGGATCGACATCGTTAACCTCGGGCTGGTCTACGGCATCGGCGTCGAAGAGGGCGACGTCGATATCGTAATGACCTTGACGGTGCCCGGTTGCCCCATGCACGCCAGCATCACCCGCGACGTGGAATCCGCAGTCCGGGGGTTATCGTGGCCGCGCGAGGTGCGCGTGCACCTGGTCTTCGAGCCGCCCTGGGACCCCGAGAGGCTCAGCCCGCGGGGGAGAGCTCTGCTCGGGCGGTAAACCAACGACGCGTCGGTGACCGCCGTCATCGCACGTCGCCCGTCTCTTTGAGAGAATCGAACAGATGGCTAAAGGACCGCTCGTACTGCCCGTTTTCCTCGTGCTGGCCGCAGCCGCGATGGCGGTAATGCTGCTCGTCGCGCTCTCGACGCGGCTATCGCCGCTACCGTATTCGCAAGTGCAGCCGAACGGCTACAAGCTCCGGCGATGGTGGTTCGTCATACTCAGCGTGGGACTCGTCGCGATCTTTGCCGTGACGCTGCCGTGGTTCCCCTATCCGCCGCTCCGCGCCGCGGCCCACGCGGCGAAGAACGATACGCTGTACGTGAAGATCACCGCGCAACAGTACGGTTTCACGATGCCCTCCGTGCTCCCACTCGACCGGCGTATCGTCTTTGAAGTGACGTCGCTCGACGTAAACCACGGCTTCGGCATCTACGATCCGCGCGGGCAGATCGTCGCGCAGGTGCAAGCGATGCCGGATTACGTAAACCACTTGCCGGTGACGTTCACCAGGGCCGGGCGTTACACGGTCCGCTGCCTGGAGTACTGCGGCATCGGACACGCCTCTATGCAAGGAGGCTTCGACGTACGATGACTTCGGCGCGACGCGTTCTCTGGATCTACCTTCTCACGGGCATTGCGGTCTTCACGCTGATGATGCTCCTCGGCATCGCGATGCGAGCCGAACAGGCGCGCTGGGTCGCTTTCGGTCCCCAAATCTTCTATGCGATGCTGACGCTGCACGGAGGCGGCATGATCACTTCGGTCGCGCTTTGCGGCATGGGCGGTCTCTGGTATCTGATGCGGCGGGAAGGCGAGCTGAGCGCGCGCGCAGCACTGGCAGCCTACGCGCTAGTCGTACTCGGTGTCGTCGCCGTACTGCTGAGTGTCTTTCCGGGAGGCTTCGCGGCCGGATGGACGTTCTTGTATCCGCTGCCGTTCGTCGGAGCCACATGGGCGTCTTGGGCGACCGGTACGTTCTTGATCGGCATCATGCTCGTGAGCCTCGGCTGGACGGCATGGTGCTTTCAGATTCTCGCTTTTACGCTTACGCGTTACGGCGGTTGGGGCGGCGCGTCGGGATGGAATCTCGTCTTCAAGCGCGATGCAGAGCCGCACGCCGTGCCGCCGCCACAATCCATCGCAGCCTTCGTCGTGGCGGTCGACGGTATCCTCACCGGCATGGCCGGTATGACGATCGGGACCGCACTGATCGCGCACTGGCTCAGTCCGTCGGTGCTCATCGACCCGCTATGGGCAAAAAACGTTACCTTCTTCTTCGGCCATGCGTTTGCGAATCTGACCATCTACATGGCGCTTGGCTGGGTCTACGTCGGTATGGCGCGATACACCGGGCGCGAGTATCACACGACAAAGATCTTGGCGATCGCATGGTGGGCGACGCTGATCTTTGTCGCTGTTGCGTATTTCCACCACCTCTATATGGACTTCGTACAGTACCGCCCGCTGCAATACGTCGGGGAGATCGCTTCGTACCTCTCGGCGATACCGGCGACGGCGGTCTCCGTCTGGGGCTCGATGCTCCTGGTCTACCGGTCACGGATGCGCTGGACGCTAGGGTCGATCTTCCTCTTCACGGGACTCATCGGCTGGGTGGTCGGCGGCATCGGTGCACTCTTGGACGCCTCGATCCCGCTGAATTTCGACTTGCATAATACGCTTTGGGTGCCGGCGCACTTCCACACCTATCTGCTCGGCGGCGTCTTTCTGTTCGCGCTCGGCCTGATTTATATGCAACTCGAAGAGCGCTCGGGCAGATGCTCGCCGCCGCTTCTGCGTTGGGTCGTCGGGCTCACCACGTTCGGCGGTATGGCCGTATTCTTACTCGGTTTCTACGTGGCCGGCGCTAACGGCGTCCCTCGCCGTTACGCGCTCGAACCGTCGCCCGGACCGCTAACGGCCTCGTGGGCTACCGTGGGAGCGTTGCTGCTCCTGCTCGGGTTGCTCGTTGTCTTGATCGAGGCGATTCGGCTTGCACGACTACCTGCGGAGAACCCTGCGTGAGCCCGTTGCGGAGAATCGCCGCCTACCTGATCGGGGCGCTGACCCTGGCGGGTGCGCTCGCACCGCTAGTAAGTAACGAAGACGTCTCGATTCCCGAACATCATCTGTTGCACGCCGTGCTGCTCGCAGGAGCCGTTACGACCGCGTTGCTCGCGAGCCCGGATACCGCGGGAGACCGTAACGGCGCATGGCTGGTCGCGGTCGTAGGTTCGCCGCTACTCGTCATGTTTCTGATGTGGCCTTCCTCGTACGCATATCTCGACGCGCACCCGATAGCACACGTCGGCGATCATCTTTCGATCGCCCTGCTAGGCTTCTTGTGCACCTGGAGCGGACAGCGCTACGCGCGCGGCATCGGGTGGATCGGCGGCGTCGCTACGGTTTCAATGGCGGTGCTGGCCGCCGGCGGTTTCGGGGTCGTTCGCTAAGAGTGCGCTACGCCGGCGATCGGGCCGATCTCGGCGTTCCGGTCCCAGCGTTCCTGCGCCAGCACGTACGACAGCACGTCGACCGGCCGCCCGCTTACCGATGCGCCGCGCGGCAAGACGCTCTCGCGCATGAATCCCAGCCGTTCGAGTACGCGCCGCGAAGCTTCGTTTTCCGGCACGCAATAGGCGCGAACCAGCGATAGGCCGGCGGAGGTGAACCCTTCGTCGATAAGCGCAGAGACCGCTTCGGTCGCAATGCGGCGCGCGCGAAATTCGCGCACGACGCTGTATCCAATCTCGGCCGCGCCTGGCTCGCCTGCGGAGACGCGTAGCGATACCCAGCCCAACGCCCTGCGGGACCGGTGCATGTAGACCAGCCACTCGAAGCGGCCCGCGGCCCCTTCGATCAGGCGCGGCGGGCGCCTCCCAACCATACCTTCGAACGCGGCCACGCCGACGCTAGGCAGATCTTGATATGTGCGCAGGTCCGGCTGCTGCAGCACGAGCCATAACTCGGCGGCATTGCGTTGCGTCACGGGGACCAGGCGGAGGCGCGGCGTTCGAAGCGTTCTCATAGACTGCGTCTCATAAGTCTACCACCCTGCCGGGGTCCTGTACTAGCGGCCGCGCCTTCGTAGCGTGAAGGATGCGGTGGGAGGTACGCGCATGGATTTTCGAACTGCCTACGCGGGCTCGAACCCGTCGGAAGTCACCTTTGGCGCCGTCGTCACGTCGGTGCCGCATTTCTTCCAAGGCCGCTATTCGCACGCAACGCACGAAGCATTCGATGCCTCTACGGCCGCCGGAGAGGTAGAGATCGTCGACAACGTCTCGATCGCGCCTCGCGTCCCGGTCTCACCCGGCGATCGCATCGAGGTCCGCGGCGAGATGGTTCACGATCCCGGCCGGCCGCCCATCGTGCACTGGACGCACCACGACCCCGAAGGCACGCATGTAAACGGCTTCATTCTCCACCGGGGGCGGGTGTATGCGTAGCACCTTTCCCGAGTTTGATGAGCTCGGGTACCGTTACGAAACGGTACCCTTCGCGCTTGAGCGTGCCGACGATGATTTTTGTCGCCGCAATATCCTGCGTCCGGTCGCAGATGTGGGGATTGAGGTGCTTCGGCCCGCATAACCGCCCACGGTTTCCGTCGTGCAACACGATGATCGAGCCGTCGCCAACGTACCGAAGGATGCGTTTGGCAATAACCGGCGCCGGGGGGTACTCCCAGTCTTTGGCGAGCGGTACCGACCACATCACCACCGTATAGCCCATGCTGTGCACGACGTGCAACACGAGCCAATCGCGCGCACCGAACGGCGGGCGCATCAAGTGCGTGTGAATGCCTGCGGCCGCATAGATGGCA
>JAJXWN010000059.1 GCA_021781595.1 bacterium
GTCGTCGCCAACGCGAGCTGCGCGATTCTCAACGTGCTCCCTAGCCGGTTGGTGCACTTCGACCACGTCTTCACGCTGGAGATCCACGCGATTCGCGAAACCCGGGCGGTGATGGCGGGCTTGCGCATCGTGCCGATCGATCTTCCGCACTATCCCGTGCGCGCGCTGCAAGGCATTGCGACGCTGCCGAGCCCTATAGCCCGCGCCATCCTCACCAACCGGATCGCGGACGCGCGCGGCACCAAGCCGCCGTCGCTGCTGATGGATCTGCGGGCCGCCAAAGCGCAGACGGAGGTCGACGTGCTCAACGGTGCCATCGCCTCTGCCGGTAGGGCGCTCGGGATTGCCACGCCGGTCAATACCGTCTTCTGCCGCGTGCTCGAGGATATAGCACACATGCCGCAATTGTGGGCGAAGTATCGCGAACGGCCCGAAACGCTTGCGGCAGAGGTTCGAGCAGAGCTCGCGCGGGCCCGCGCGCTGGCCAGGAGATAGCAGTCGACCATGCGCCATCCCGACGTCCCCGAATCGCTCGAGAGCTGGTGGATTCTCCACCGGATGTTTGCGTTCGACCGGCGGGCTTGGGGACGCGCGGGCGCAGAGGCGCGCGAACGGATCGGGCGCGCGGCCGCCGCCGTGCTTGCGGGGCTGAAAGCACGCGAAGACGCGGACGTCGGCTTCGCTCAGATGCTCGGGCACAAGGCCGGCCTCATGCTGACGCACTACGCGAAGACGTTCGACGGGTTGGTAGCGGTGCAGACCGCGGTCGACCGCTTGGAACTCGCCGAGTATCTCCGCCCCAAAACCTCCTTCGTCTCCGTTCTCGAACTCGGCCTCTACGAGGCGACGGCCAAGATCCACGCGACGCTCGGCGAACGCGGGCTCAAACCGCATTCGCCGGAATGGAACGCCGCATTCGACGAACTCCTTCGAGAACAAGCCGGGCAGCCGCGCAACGCGGGACGCCTGTGGGCGCGCGTTCCGCAGCGGCGTTACGTCTGCTTCTATCCGATGGACAAGAAGCGTGGTGAGCTCGTCAACTGGTATATGCTGCCGTATGAAGAGCGTGCGAGGTTGATGCTGGACCACGGCAAGATCGGCCGCTCGTTTCACGGCTTGGTCACGCAGGTCATATCCGGTTCGGCGGGCCTCGACGATTGGGAGTGGGGCGTGGATCTCTACGCCGACGACGCCCTCACCTTCAAGAAGATCGTCTACGAGATGCGTTTCGACGAGGCGAGCGCGAAATACGCGGCCTTCGGTCCGTTCTATACGGGGCTGCAGTTTTCGCTCGACGAGCTGGCGACGTACTTGAACGGCGACCGCGTCCCGGCGCTGAACGCCGCGGCAAGCGGCTAAGCGCGGAGAGGAGCCACCATGCTGGCGAGTTACGTTCACGGCGCAAGCGAGATACCTCTGATCGGCGAGACTATCGGCGACTGCCTGGACCGCGTCGCCGACCGCTTCCCGGAGAACGAGGCGCTCGTATCCGCCGGCCAGCGCATTCGTTTGACCTACGTCCAGTTTCGCTCCGCCTGCGAAACGCTGGCGCGGGGCTTGATCGCGCTCGGCGTCGAACGAGGCGACCGCGTCGGGATATGGTCGACCAATAACGCGCAATGGGTGATCGCCCAGTTCGGTACGGCCAAGATCGGAGCGATTCTCGTCAACGTCAATCCGGCGTATCGCACGAGCGAGGTGCAGTACGCGCTCCAGCAGAGCGGCACGAGCGTGCTTATCGTGCAGGCGAAGCACAAATCGAGCGACTACCTTGCGATGCTGGCGGAAGTCCGGCCGGCCCTGCCGCAGTTGCGCCGGCTGGTCGTCGTGGACGGCGAGCCCCCGGCCGGCGATCTGCGCTGGGACGATCTCGCCGCACTGGCGGCGAGCGTCGATCCCGGGGAGGTCGCGCGGCGGCAGTCGCTTACGCAGTTCGACGAACCCATCAACATTCAGTACACCTCCGGAACGACGGGCTTTCCTAAGGGCGCGACGCTCTCGCACCACAACATCCTCAACAACGGATTCTTCATCGGCGAGGGCTGCCGCTATACCGAACGAGACCGCGTCTGCATACCGGTGCCCTTCTACCACTGCTTCGGCATGGTGCTCGGCAACCTCGCGTGCGTGACCCACGGCGCCGCGATCGTAATTCCGGGCCCCTCGTTCGACCCGGCGGCGACGCTTGCCGCGGTGCAGGCGGAGCGCTGTACCTCGCTCTACGGCGTGCCGACCATGTTCATTGCCGAGCTGAATCTGCCGAACTTCAAGGATTACGATCTCTCGACGCTGCGAACCGGAATCATGGCGGGCGCGCCGTGCCCGGTCGAGGTTATGAAGCGCGTGCAAAGCGAGATGCACATCCCTGAGATTACGATCTGTTACGGCATGACGGAGACGTCGCCCGTCTCGTGCCAGACCGGCGTCGACGACCCGCTCGAGAAACGCGTCGCGACGGTCGGCCGCGTGCATCCGCACATCGAGTGCAAGATCGTCGACGAGGGCGGGAAGATCGTGCCGCGGGGCGTGCCGGGGGAGTTGTGCACGCGCGGCTATAGCGTAATGCTCGGGTACTGGAACGATCCGGAGAACACCGCCGCCTGCATCGACGCGGCTCGCTACATGCACACCGGCGACGTCGCCCTGATGGATGGCGACGGCTACGTCAACATTAGCGGCCGCGTCAAGGACATGGTCATCCGAGGCGGCGAGAACATCTATCCGCGGGAGATCGAGGAGTTTCTCTACACGCATCCGGCGGTTCGGGACGTCGCCGTCATCGGCGTGCCGGACGAACGGTACGGCGAACAGATCTGTGCGTGGGTCGTCGTGGCCGAGGGCGCCGCGCTGACGGCGGACGAGATCAAGGCCCACTGCGCCGGCAAGATCGCCCACTATAAGATTCCGTACTACGTGAAGTTCGTCGACGATCTTCCGATGACGGTAACCGGGAAGATCCAGAAATTCAAGATGCGCGAGATTTCGGCGCGCGAACTCGGTCTGGACGGCGTTTCGACGACCCGGACGTCCTGACGCGGCGTAGACCGCCGCCCGGAATTCACGCGGCGCGCCCATCGAGTCGTTCCAAACTGCGATAGACGATCGCCTCGGCGACGTGCTCGCTACGGATCTCGCCGCCGCCGTCCAGATCCGCGATCGTCCGCGCGACCCGAGCGATGCGGTCGAGCGCGCGCGCCGAAAACTGTCGCTTCGCACTGGCGTGCGCGAGCAGCCGCATCGCATCGTCACCTAGCGCGCACTGCGAGCGCACGGCGCTGCCTGGAATCTCGGCGTTGCATGCGATTGGCGTCTTGGAGAACCGCTCGTGCTGGCGTGCGCGGGCGGCGATCACCCGCTCGGCGATCGCCCGCGAGCTCTCTCCCCGCGCAGTTCGCACCATGTCGTCGAAGGGCACGCGGCCGATCTCGATTTGGATGTCGATGCGGTCGAGCAGGGGCCCGGAGAGTTTGTTGACGTATCGCGAGACGGCCGCATCGTCGCAGCGGCACTCGGCATTGCGAGTCCCGCGATAACCGCACGGGCAGGGGTTCATCGAGGCGACGAGCATGAAGCGCGCCGGATACGTAAACGTCCCGGCAGCTCGGGCGATCGTGACGACGCCTTCTTCGATCGGCTGGCGCATCACTTCGACGGCCGCCCGTGAAAATTCGGGCAATTCGTCGAGGAAGAGCACGCCATGATGGGCGAGGCTGATCTCGCCCGGTTTCGCGAGACTGCCGCCGCCGACCAGAGCCGTCTGGCTGATGGTGTGGTGCGGGAAGCGAAAGGGTCGTGCACGTACGATTCCGCGCCGGTCACCGAGTAGCCCGGCGACGCTGTAGATCTTCGTGACTTCGAGCGCCTCGTTCGGTGTCATCGGCGGGAGGATCGACGGCAGACGCCGCGCGAGCATCGTCTTCCCGCAGCCCGGCGGGCCTACGAAGAGCAGATTGTGCCCGCCCGCAGCCGCGATCTCGAGCGCACGCTTGGCACCGTGTTGCCCGCGCACGTCGGCCAGATCGCCCGCATACGACGCTTCGGCGGCATCGATCTGCGGGGCGCTCGTGTGCCGGCGCCACTTCGCTCCGTTGCCGAGCACGACGGCGGCTGCGGATTGCAGCGAGTCGACGGCGTAGAGTTCGATGCCGTCGACGAGCGCCGCCTCGTCGGCGTTCTCCCGCGGAACGATCAGTTGCGAAAAGCCCGCGTTGCGAGCTCCGAGCACCATCGGCAGGATGCCGTTCACCGCGCGCAGCGATCCGTCGAGCGCGAGTTCGCCGAGCGCAGCGTAGCTCTGGAGCGCGAGCCGGTCGATCTGCTCGTCGATAGCCGTGAGCGCTAGCGCGATCGGAAGATCGAAGGCCGGCCCCTCCTTGCGCACGTCGGCCGGTGAGAGGTTGACCAAGAGTCTGCCCGCCGGAAACGCAAAGCCGGAGTTGAAGATCGCGGCGCGCACGCGCTCGCGCGCTTCGCTGAGCGCGCGATCCGGCAAGCCGATGATCGTGAGGCCTGGGGAGCCGGGCGAACTGTCGGCCTCGACGCGAACGACGTAGCCTTCGATGCCGAGCATGGCGGCCGAAAAGGCCAATGAGAGCACGTGCTGGTTCCTCCGTCCACGCTTCTACTGCGCGCAGGCGGCCCGCCGGCAAGCTGCGAACGGGGCGAGATGCATCTCACGGCGCTCGATTGGGTTATCATCGTCGTCTCGGTCGGCATTATGTTCGTGCCTGCCATTCTGCTCGCGCGTCGTGCCGGCCGAAACACCGCCGAGTTTTTCGCCGCCGGGCGTCAGGCGCCGTGGTGGCTGATCGGCATATCGCTGGTCGCGACGACATTCAGCACCGATACGCCGAACCTGGTGACGAACATCGTACGCGAAAGCGGCGTCGCAGGAAACTGGCAGTGGTGGGCGTTCTTGCTCACGGGGCTCGCGACGGTGTTCTTCTACGCGCGCCTGTGGCGGCGCAGTGGCGTGCTGACCGATCTCGAGTTCTACGAGCACCGCTACTCGGGGAAGGCGGCTTCGTTCGTGCGCGGCTTTCGCGCCGTCTACCTCGGGCTGTTCTTCAACTGTTTCATCATCGCGAGCGTGAACCTGGCGGCGGCTAAGATCGCGAACGTGCTCTTCGGCATACCCGAGTGGGAGACGCTCGCCGTCGCCGCCTCGTTTCCGGTGATCTTCGCGTCGATATCGGGGCTTTGGGGCGTCATGGTCACCGACGTGATCCAGTTTTGCATCACGATGACCAGCGCATTCGCCGCGGCATATTATGCCGTGAAGCTGCCACAGGTCGGCGGCTTGAGCGGTCTGTGGCGACAGGTGCTCGCGCATCATCCGCACGTACTGAACATCCTGCCGAATTTTGCGGATTGGCCGGCGGCGCTCGCGGTGTTCGTCATTCCGCTGACCGTGCAGTGGTGGTCGGTTTGGTATCCGGGCGCGGAGCCCGGCGGCGGCAGTTACGTCGCGCAGCGAATGCTCTCCGCTCGCACCGAGCGCGACTCGGTCTTCGGCACCCTGCTCTTCCAAGCGATGCACTATGCGCTGCGCCCGTGGCCCTGGATCGTCGTGGCGCTGGCCTCGATGATCGTCTACCCGCACGTCTCCGACATCCAACAACGCTTCCCGTACGTGTCGCCGCACCTGCTCGGCAACGATATCGCCTATCCTGCCATGCTGGTCTTCATGCCGGCGGGCTTCGCCGGGTTTATGGTTGCGGGACTCTTCGCCGCCTACCGGTCGACACTCGAAACGCATCTCAACTGGGGCACGTCCTACCTGGTACACGACCTCTACCGCCGCTTCATCCGGCCCGAATGCAGCGAGCGCCACTACGTCTTGGTGGGGCGCTTCGTGACGCTCGGGATCATGGTGCTGGCCGTCGCGCTCACGTTCGCGCTGGATACCGCGAAGGAGACGTTCAACGTCATCCTCTCGATCGGCGCCGGTACGGGGCTGGTCTATCTGCTGCGCTGGTTTTGGTGGCGCATCAACGCCTGGACCGAGGTCAGCGCGATGCTCGTCTCGTTCGTCGTCGCAATCGTCTTCCTGGTGCTACGCAAGGCCGGGCATGCAATCCCGGCCGACGTCGCACTGTTGTGGACCGTCGGCATATCGACGGCTTCATGGTTGGCCGTCACGTATCTCACGCCGGCCGTCGACCGCGCCACCCTCGTTGCTTTTTACGAGAAGGTTCGGCCCGCGGGGGCCGGCTGGAGCGAGGTGCGCAAGGGCTCCCAGTTGCCTCCCTCACCGGACAGCCTTCCGAACGCGTTGCTCGGCTGGGTGCTGGGTCTGGTGGCCATCTACTCCGCGCTCTTTGGGTCGGGGGCGTACCTCTACGGGAATCTCGAGCAGGGGCTCGTCTTCACGGGCGCCTTCTTGGGCTCGGCCGTCTGGCTCTTCTTCCTGGCGCGGCAGATGTGGGGCGGCCGCGAGGGCTCCGCGACCTAGGTTCTCCACATCACTCACAAGCGGCCTCGGTTCCGCTGTGGAGAACGGAGGCGCTCGCGTGCATGGTAGTTAACCCTCCCCGGAACGCTCTTGGAGGTATGTAACCCGTGAAGACACCCCGCCTATTGGCAGCTGCGGTCGTTCTTGGGGCGCTGCTAGCCGCTTGCTCCAGCTCCACATCGCAGCCGGCTACGAAAGTGATCGGCGTCTCGATCCAGGATTTGGAGGCGCAGTTCTACCAGCAGATGGAGGCCGGCATGCAGGCCGAGGCCGCCAAGTACGGCTACAAGCTGCTCATGGTCGACGCCAACCGCGACTCGGCCAAGCAGCAATCGCAAGTCGAAGATTTCATCGCCAAGAACGTCGACGCAATCGTGCTCACTCCCGCCGACTCGCAGGCGATCGGCAGCGCCATCGTTGAGGCGAACAACGCGCACATCCCGGTATTCACCGCCGACATCGCCAATGCCAGCAAGCAAGGCCACGTGATCGCACACATCGCGTCGAACAACGCGCAGGGCGGGGCCGAAGCCGCGGCGCTCATGTGCGCGGCGGTAGGGAAGACCGGCGAGATCGCGATCATCGATCAGCCGGAGGTGACGAGCGTGCAGGATCGCGTCAAGGGCTTCAAAACCGCGCTTGCGCGGCACTGCCCGGGCGTGAAGATCGTCGCCGACGTCGACGCCGGCGGCCAGCGCGACAAAGCCAACTCGGATACCGGCGATATTCTGCAGGCTCACCGAAAGCTCGACGGAATCTTCGGCGTCAACGACGACTCGGCGCTCGGCGCCCTCACCGCGGTGCGCGCGGCGGGGCGGCACGGCATCGCGATCGTCGGGTACGATGCCACGCCCGAGGCGCGTGCTGCGATCGCCAAGGGAGAGATGTACGGCGACGCCGTGCAGCATCCCGATCGCATCGGCAAGGAGACGATCGACGCGATCCATGCCTACTTCGCCGGCAAGCACGTGCCCAAGCGCATCGACGTGCCCGTGGGTACCTTCACCAAGGCCGGCGCCGCCAAGTAAACGACGCTGACGACGACGGCACCGGCGGCGCATGTGCCGCTACTGGAGATGCGCGGCATCGGGAAATCGTTTCCCGGGGTGCGAGCGCTGGATGACGTTTCGCTGCAGCTCTATGCCGGCGAAGTCCTGGCGCTGGTCGGTGAGAACGGTGCCGGCAAGTCGACGCTCATGAAGATTCTGGCCGGCGCGCAGCCGGCCGACGCCGGCCGGATCTTCGTCGATGGAAGCGCCGTTCGCATCGACACGCCCGGCGCGGCCGAGCGGCTGGGCATCGGCATGATCTATCAGGAGTTCAATCTCGTACCGGCGCTGAACGCGGTCGAGAACATCGTGCTCGGGAACGAACCGCACCGTGGCATCTTCCTCGACGAGCGCGTCGCGCGCGAGCGCGCGAGCGCCGTACTCGTGGAGCTCGGCATAGCGCTGCCGCTAGACGTCGAGACCGCGCGGCTCTCGGTAGCGCAGCAGCAGATGATCGAGATCGCGAAGGTGCTGAGCAAGCGCGCTCGGATCGTCGTGATGGACGAACCGTCGGCCGCGCTCAGCGAACGCGAAACCGACCGGCTCTTCGATATCATCGCACGTTTGAGGGCGCGCGGAGTCGGCATCGTCTACATCTCGCATCGGATGGAGGAGCTGCCGCGGGTGGCGGACCGGATTACGGTCTTGCGCGACGGGCATGCCATCGAGACGCGCGTTGCCAAGGATTTTCCGGCCGACGACATCATCCGTGCGATGGTCGGGCGCCGCCTCGACGCTCACTTCCCCGAATTGCCGCCCGTGGCGGCCGGCGCGCCGGTCGCGCTTTCGGTCCGAAACCTCGCCCGTCCTCCGGCCGTCAACGGCGTCTCGTTCGAGGTGCGTAGCGGCGAGATCGTCGGCTTCTCGGGGCTGGTCGGGGCCGGGCGTACGGAGATCTTGCGAGCGATTGCGGGCGCCGACGTGCCGCTCCACGGCGAGGTCGACGTTGGCGGGCACCGCGTTCGCGTGCTGCAGCCTAGCGACGGGATCGCCGCGGGCATTGCGTTTATTACCGAAGACCGCAAATCGCAGGGGCTGGTGCTTGGGATGACCGTGCGCGAGAACGTCACGCTCGCGCACGTCGGCGAGTTCGTCGGCCGCGATCTCCTCGTCAACCGTGCTAAGGAGACGCAGGCGACGAACCACTACATCGCGGAGTTGCGGATTCGCACGCCGAGCCCGGAGCAGCTCGTGCGCAACTTGTCTGGCGGAAATCAGCAGAAGGTCGTGCTGGCGAAGTGGCTGCTCGGGCACGCGCGCGTCTTTCTTTTCGACGAACCGACGCGCGGTATCGACGTCGGGTCGAAGGCCGAAATCTACAATCTCATGGTCAGTCTCGCACGAAACGGAGCCGGCATCGTTATGGTGAGCAGCGATCTCCCCGAAATCCTCGGGATGTCACATCGCATCTGCGTCGTACGCGGCGGCGCGATCGTAAGAGAGTTCTTACGCGGAGAGGCGACGCCCGATGCGGTCATCGCCGTGGCTACGGGAGCTGCATGATGGCGGACGAGCAGATCCAAGAGGCGCTTGAGGCGAGCGCGCACCAGGAACGCTCCAAACGGCTCCGCGCATATTGGCTGCGCGTTATCGGGGCGCTCGCCGGGCTCGTCGTCGTCGCGATCGTCATCAACGTCTTCGCGAAGGGGACGTTCCTGGCGTGGGGAAACATCGTTCAGGTACTCCGCCAGATCAGCTACAACTGCATCATGGGCGTGGGGCAGACGTTCGTCATCATCACCGCCGGTATCGATCTCTCCATAGGCTCGCTCGTCTCGCTGACGGGCGTCGTGATGGCCCTCTTTGCCAACGCCATGCACTTCGGCGGGCTGCCGCTCGTCGTCGCGACTCTGGCGGTCGGCGTCGCCGTCGGCGCGCTGGCGGGTTACGTCAACGCTCTTCCGGTCGTGCGGTTGAATCTGCCGCCGTTCATCACGACGCTCGCGATGATGATGATCGCGGTCGGGCTCTCGTACAAGATATCGCACGGGCGCCCGATTCCGTTGCAGAGTGGCGATTTCCAGGGGATCGGCATCGGCGCATTTTTGGGCGGCTTGACGCGCGCGATGCACGTGCACGATATTCCGAACCCGGTGATTTGGATGATCGTCATCGTCGCAGTCGGATCCATCCTGCTTACCAAGACTCGGTTCGGGCGCTACGTCTTCGCCCTGGGCGGCAACGAGGAAGCGGCCCGCCTAGCAGGCGTCAACGTGCGGCGCATCAAGACGCTGGTCTACGTGATTTCGGGCGTATGCGCGGGGATCGTCGGGTTTCTGTATATGGCGCTGTTTTCGTCGGGATCGCCGCAGACGGGGACCGGCGACGAGATGCTCGAGGCTATCGCCGCCGTCGTCGTCGGCGGCACGAGCCTCATGGGTGGGCGCGGCAGCATCGTCGGAACCTTTTTCGGCGCGCTGCTCATCGGCATGCTCTACAACGTGATGAACTTGCTGAACATCGAGTCATACACGCAGAAGATCGTGCTGGGTGCGGTAATCTTACTTGCGGTCGTGCTCGACGAGACGCGTAAGCGCTACCTAGCGAAGACCTAGACGTAGACCTCCTAGAACGGAAAGTCGCTTTGCGTCAGGCCCACATTGGTCTTGATGTTGGAGTACCATTGATCGATCACGATCGTGCTGCCGTCGTAGCCGATCTGGCGGATGGGGAAGTGCGTCGTCTTCGAGAGGTAGAGCACCCAGCGATTGATGTTGTGGTCGGCCGCCGGGTTGGATGGCTTGAGGGTGACGATCTCCGTCCCCGCGCCGTCAACGACGGGTCCGCCCTGCTGTGACAGCTGGCCAGGAACTTCGCGGTACTTGTCGACGACGCTCTGCATCAGCCCGTCTATCATGGTGTAGCCGAGCAGGGAGGTGGCGCGGCTGTCGTGCAGACCGATCGTCAGGTGGATGAAGGAGAGCATGCCCCCCTGGTGCCCGCTGACTTGGCTTCCGCCGTTCCAGACGGCGCCGCCGCCGGACCCGGGGCCCGAAACGATGGCGATCTTCTCGAAGTGCGGCTTCATGAACCAATAATGGTAGACGCGGTCCTGAGTCTGGCTGCCGTTGAACTCGTGCGACTTCACGGTCATGGTATAGTCGTGCACGTTAGCAAACGCG